>SAAR01000524.1 GCA_009916335.1 Erysipelotrichia bacterium
TTTTTATATTGATATTTGTTCAACTTTAAAAAATATACGCAGTAACCTTAAAGATGATTTTGTATTGAAGCGGCAAAGCAACAGAACGCTGATACGGACAATAAAATATCTTAATTAGTGCAAAAAAATCAATGTGCTAAAAGATCGTCCGTTCCTGCTTTTGAAAAAAAGCGTTTAAACCATGCCCTTAGAAAATCATTATGCCGTGATGGCAAATCGTGGTTACATTTAGATCGTGCTTGAACAATACGATTGTGTTGAAGTTCAACAACAAACACAAGTTTTTTCCCTTCAAAAAATCCATAAATAAGGGATTCCTTTGAAAGGATGCGTTTAGTATACCCTACCAAACAGTTATGCATTGTATCAGCCCATACATATAGATCCCATGTACTTTCTGGCACTCTAACATTCAAAAATTCAGTATCAATACAAGGAGCTAGTTCGTATGCTTCATAAGAAAAATAACACTCTTGAGTAGTTTGACTTACACGTTCTCGATAGTAAAGATGCAATGCGTTATGCAATGCCATAGCATTACAGCGAGTTTTTGGGATAGATTCAAATGGATCTTCGTATAACCTTATATTATTATGCCAAATTTCATCCAGTATCTCCATGCTATCTGCAAGCCAAAAGCGCTCAATTCTACTAAACTGCCTTAATAATCTACCAATATGGGTATCACTGAATCTGGAAGTTAAAAATATAAAAAAAATGGCGTAATGAAAAAAACGAGAGGCTGAAAACCTTAGAAAATTACGATACTATGGTAGTTTGCAAAGGATTATCTAAAATGAGTTTTAAAAAAGTGGTAAAAGTTGCCCAAAGTGTAAAAGTTTAGAAGTAAAAAAGAACGGATTTCAAAGAGAAATTCAGCGTTATAAATGTGCTAATTGTGGACACAATTTTTCATCAATTAGACGACCAGAGAGACTTTTAAAAATACTTTTCAACGAGTATCTTCAAGGCAAACAAACCCTAAAACAACTTTCCCTCAAATATAATCGTAGCATCCCTTGGATTAAGAAACAACTCGACACTTTTGAACCTCAAGAGCGAGAAATAAATCCATCCGTCATCACAATCGTAGCCGATGCTACTTTTTTTGGAAGAAGATCTGATAGACTTGGAACCCTTGTTTTTAAAGATGTGATTAGTGGTAAGATAGTGGCCAATAAACACATTGAGCGTGAACATGCGGATGATTATAAACACCTGATTGATGAACTTAAAGACAAAGGTTTTATCATTCAAGGGGCTGTTGTTGATGGAAAAAGAGGCTTAGCTAAGGCATTTGGAGAGATTCCTGTACAGATGTGTCACTTTCATCAGATAGCGATTGTAAAGAGATATTTGACAAAAAACCCTAAATTAGAAGCCTCGATTGATCTATTGAAAATCTGTCGTAAACTTACTTTTTTAACGCAAGAAAGATTTACAGACGCTTTGAATCTATGGCATTTAAAGTACAAATCTTTTCTGGATGAAAAAACGTTGAATATAAAAACCAATAGATTAACACCTACGCATGCTAGATTAATGGCAGCCTATAGAAGTTTGAAAACTAATCTACCTTATCTGTTCACTTACAAAAATCATAAAGAATTTAACATTCCAAATACGACCAATCACTTAGATGGTGGTGTCTTCTCTCAGCTTAAAAAACTGATCAAATTACATCAAGGATTGGCTAAAAAAAGAAAGCTTAAACTGATTGATGAATTCTTGAATCAATATAATAAAAGATAATATTTCAGCCTCTCGTTTTTTTCATTACGCCCCATTTTACGAAGCCAAGGACAGCTATGCCCCAAATTGAAAAACCTCAAACCAACTCTAAATGGGAGCGTATTAATACCATTTATAATCTCCTTAACCTATCCCATAGTGGCATCAGTATAGGGGAACTTTCTCAAAAGATGGGAGTCAGCAGCAAAACGATTCAGAGAGATTTATACGAAGTCTTAGGTGAATACGGTGCGGTTAAGCATGGGAGAATGTGGAAACTCGATTTTAAACAAGCCAATGATCACTTAAATTCAAACGATCGTATTATTTTAGGTATTTTAGATGAAATGGCTAAAAACTCTGGGAGTAGCTTTTATGGAAAAGCCCATGCACTTTTAAAACAAGTTTCTCAACAACTCGAACACCCTATCTTTGCGCATGTGGAGAGTGAGACTTTAGAAGACAAACATATCGAGCTTTTTGGAAAATTAGAAGACGCCATCAAAGCTAAAAAATGTGTCCGGTTTGACT
>SAAR01000084.1 GCA_009916335.1 Erysipelotrichia bacterium
ACGTCCTCCTGGGTATGTTTTTGTGGTTAAAAACATTGTACCGTAAAAAGGGCTGTTACATGGCCTTTTAACTTTTACACAATTATATGGACTTTATCATATTTGTCGTAATTTATCAGAAAACTTAATTTAGAGCATAACAAAAAGAAAATTTTATGGAGAGTTTATATGAAAGCATACGAACTGCAAGAGGAAATTGAAAAATTGATTTTGAGTAGACGAGAAGATGATTATTGGGACTTCAAAGAAAAGCATCACTCTAATACTGCCGATTTATTGCACGATATTATCTGTATGGCCAATAATCGTGCTGATAGAGACGCTTATATTATATATGGGGTTGTAGATAAAAATGGTAATGTCATCGGTGTAGAATCTGATCCGGGGCGTAGAAATCAGCAAGAAATTATAAATCAATTAAAAAGCAAAAAATTCGTTTCCGGCATTCGTCCTCGTATCGAATTAAGGACCCTCAATATCCAAGCTCATGAAATCGATGTACTTATAGTTAAAAATACGTCAGATACGCCCTATTATTTAATAGAAGATTATAAGGATCAGGGGCGGAGTGTACGAGCCTATCATATTTATACAAGAGTCTGCGATACAAATACTGATATTGATAAGAGCGCTGACATTGATCATACAGAGTATTTATGGAAAAAGAGGTTTGGTTTGACTACAGTTCCATTGGAACGTTTCACGAAAAAGTTGAAAAATAAAGAAGAATGGATTAGAGAGGAAGCCTTTTATTATAACAAATATAATCCAGAGTATACTATCGTATTTGAGGATGAAGAAGATTTCGAACGAGGAGTTCCCGAATTTTATGCATACGCAATGTATAACTCTTCCGTTAATTATGGATACATTAATGTGAAATATTTTGAGACGCGTCTATATGGAAGACAAATTGTTACTTTAGATGGTGGTCGTTTTACAACAACTGTACCAGAATGGGGATTTTTAAGTTTTGGCAGATATAAAGGGGAGGTTACTTACTCCTTTAAATATTATCTAAAAAATGATATTTCGTATTTGATTCACAAATTTTTGCTTAGAGAAGATAGTGAAGAAGCGAAGTATGCGTGTGAACGATTTTATGAGGTTATCCTTATATTTGAGGATGAGATGGAAAAAGATGATTTTATATCATTTATTTATTGTAAGAAGGAAGATGTGATAAAAAGAGTCGAACAGCTTTCTAAAAAGTATAGCTGGATTGAAGCAGAGAATAAACGATCGCGGGAAGAGATTATTACAAGGCTAAAAGCGGGTATTGTGCTTAATGAAATGTTGGTAGAGTTTCGTCAATTAGAATTAGGCTAATTATTATGCGACTGGGAATGTATTTTCTCATTTATAACGGACAAAAACAAGGCCGTGTGGCAGTTCACTACAAAGAACAGCCACACGGCCTCTATGCTATGGTGCTAATGGGAGAAGGTAATTTTGGATAGAGTTGCCATCGTGGTAGAATAAGATATAAGCTCTATAATTCCACAAGGAGATGACGGGAAATGGAATGCGCATATAGTATTGACTATGAGGATGTAATTGATCCGGAAAAGGCTTGTGAACTATACCAGGAAAAAATAATAACAGACCGAAGCAGTTTTTTATGTCCAGATTGCGGAATTCCTGTAACGTGTATTAATATCGATAAATATCAAAAAATTTGTAAAGTAAATCCTCACTTTAGAAAATTAGAAGACCATATTGCAGGTTGTTGCTTTGAGGAGAAAACCTGTAAATCAAGTGCGGAAACAGGGAAAGCAAGAGTCAAACGAATAGTCAATAATGATAATGATGTATTTTTGACTGAAAGGCCCCAGCGAAGTTTTCAAAAGAAAACTAATAGCAATGCTAAATCAATAGATAATGCTTTTCAAGCATGTCGTAATCGCTTGCTTGGAGGTAATTCTCCCACAAGATACTCCGAATATTATACGATTGCTTCTCTCGTGTCGAAATTTGAGACTTATACAGAACAAGGAACTCTTTCTAACCACTCAATATTTATTAAGACATTTGAGATTGCGTATTCTGATTTATTCATAAAGATTACAGGCCAAGATATTGGAGCATTAAGTCAATATGCTAGAATTTACTATGGAAACGCTATTGTAACAGAGCATGACTCAGGTTACCGCATAGGGTATCGGAATCAGATCATTTTAAATGGCAATATGGTGAGACCATCAATATTCATTTCGCATGACGTACTGGCAAAGCATGTTAGAGGACCCCATTGGCGAAACCAATTGGATGACTTAGCTAGATCAGCAAACGAAATTTTGTGTTACGTATATAGTAAACCTCGAATAAGTAAGGATAAATTTATAAACTTTTCACTTATCAATTTAGATTACCTTGACTTAAGAGAGGCCTAGTATACAGGAAAATATCTCGAACTAATCATTCGTATTTTTGTAAACAACATTTTTTATACTTTTTTCCTGAGCCGCAGAGGCATGGGTCATTTCTACCAGGAATTTTTGTTCCAGGCAATAGAATCCCTGGTATATCATTTTGAACAAGAAGTTCCAACTGAGGATCTTTTTCCCAGTGATTGTCTTGCAAAATCGCTACTGTAATTAGATTATTATCCTCAACAACAATACCAAACCCAATTGCTTTGCGAACACGCCGTCTATATTTTTCAATGGCAATCCGTTTCTCAATATTCGCCTTAAGTTCTTCAGGCCGGTGACCATTTGAAACAACAATACAAATGACCAAGTCATTCGCGGCAGATACGAACCTCCGAAATTTCCCAAATGTAGGTGGTTGATTGCGTGCTAATTCAAGACCCTCGGCGAGAGCATTAAGCGCGGGGGAAGGCAAATCGAGGATGCAGAATGCAATCCACCTTGCGTCTTCTTGCGGTTGAATCCTAAGGTAAGATAGTAGAATCATTATTGCTTCAGGTACTTCAAGACATACCTTCGGAAGTTCTTCGGTACCAACCCAATGATAACGTGCCCATCTATCAATTTCATCAGAATAGCCATCAAGTGCAAACATATTAAAACTATTGTTAGAATTATCCCAGAGTTGCCCATTTACGAAACGAGTGTCTAGGTATGCTCCGATCAAATCTATTTCATCAGCGGATACCTCTGGAGAGACTTGATGAAGCTCAATTCTTTTTTCTATATAATGGAGAAAAACCTCTGGACCGGGAAAAAATTCCGAAACGATTTCAAGGTCACTTTCGCTGATTGCAAAAGGATATTCGTTTCCTTTAAATAATCCAAGTGGTGTTAATGCCATAAGGCGCGTTGTGAGAGTTGCAAATCCGTGGAGCGAAACAGTAAGATGGTATATTCGATGCAACTTATTTTTGTTTAAGTAAAGTTCGCGATTAGTACCACGTTCCTTAAGAACTGGTTGATCAACAGATTCTATATATTTTCGTGCCCGGAGAGCTTGGTTAAAGGCATCCTCAATGTTTTGTTTCAGATCTGTGCGGAGTCTGCCGATATCGCCGAGTTGCCCTTCTAGACGGAATTGTTTTGCTTTTACTTCTACCAAGAGAAGAAAAGGTCCCCATACTACAGCGGCATCAAGCTCTGCCGTTCCGCCCGCTATATTATTGGGATCTGGGTAATCAAGGGTTCTATAAACTTGCCCATCAGGAAAGAGGTGGCTAAGATAGCCTACGACTCGATCTTCTAGCCATTTTGCTGCATATTTCTGATAGCGTTTGTCATAAAAATTTTGGTTTTGTCTTGCTATTTTATCATACGTTTCCCACAATACATCAAATGCATTTGAAATATCAATGAGGAGAACCCGACCATCTGGCAGTACATACAAAGGATGGTTGCGGATCTCGATTTGATTTGTTATTTGGGTTCGTTTTTCGGTAGTCAATCCAATGAGAGAAATTAACGCGTTCCATTCTTCTTCTGTGCAGGTAGGAGTTGCTTTGAGACGGTGAACTGGAACATGAATAAAGGAAGTCGCCCCGAACGATATATCGAATTTTTTAATGATATGGCTTTTTATCGATTTTTTTGACCGATTACAAGAAGTAGTTTTTTTTAAGTGCTTTGAATGTACTATTGGACAGGTATTGTTAGCTATTTCTATAACCGCATTCTCTTCAACTTGTAAAATAGTACTAAGTATGTCAACTGCCTTAGTTGGTGCTATCCCAACTTGTTGTGCAAACCAATCATCAAATCTACCTTGTACCTCTCTAATGCGTCGTTCAGTTTGAGGCGGGTAAGCATTACCTCTTACTATTTTGGCACGACCACAAATTGATCCTAAAAGTGAGTCTTTATTTTCTTGGGAATCGATTAATGACTTACCAGAATAGCTTAAGAGCAGATCCTCAAGTAGCATCTGACATTCTTCGATGTCTCCTTTCTTTAGAGTAGTCGAATCAACGTCAATTATCTTATTTGAGGCATTTGAATTTCCAAAATAGGGATACAATTCATATGCCAGGAGTTCGGATTTTATTGAAACAGTTCCATAATTGGACTCTGTCATTTCTTCAGGTTTGCCAAACATGATTGAAGTCAACGTGGCAACAAAGAGCTCCACAGGGTCAGCATGTTCAAGCAGAGTAGTAAGACGACTTAGACTGCGATGTCCAACTTCATCAATATTGGTTCGAAGTACTTCAATTATTTGAGATGAATCAAATTCTGGATCTTTATTTGGAGTAAGCATTAATATTTCTCCTTCGGTAATCCCCTAAGGGATGTTAATATCATCTTAGTTATAGGCATAAGGAATATTTCATGTGTTCACATAGGGTTGCTTCTTTAAAAAAACATTTATTCCTTCAAAACAAGGTATTTAAAGTATCACAATCTGGTTGTCTGCTTAAAGAAGATGCTTATATGTTCTGAATATTAAGTGAGGACTAAACTAGACGTTGATACATAAGAATGTTTTTTCTCGCCTTACGCATAAGGTCCCTTAGACATAGAATCACTGTAATGTTAAAATATAGGGAGATAATGATAGAACGGGATAAATTAGTATGGAACCCTCAACAATTAGTGAAGTAACTACTTAGATAATCTACATAACGTGTGGATATTGTTAGGAGGAGGTTGTAAATGCGTCGACAGAAAAATGCTACCTACAAGCCAGATGAAATTATAACAACAGGTCCTTTTGGTTTTGCACGTTATGGGAGTAATGTAGTAATGAAAAACTTAATGAGTGATGAGCAACATAATGAATTTGTGAAAAAAATGTCTGAGGAATTTCCCGAAATTTGCAAAAAAATTGATCAACAAACAGAAAAAATCAAACTAATAGTTCAAAAATGTGATCCGTTAAAATTACTACAATGTTCATATTTTAAATTATTTCACGCTGCCCTTGGAAAAACCTCTGAAGCTGATTTTACAGGCGAAGACATCATAGCACAGCGAATGATCGATTATATACAAAGTGTTATTGCTGCTGTACCCCCGTCCACTCCAAAAACTGAATTCACTGAAGAAATTTGGAATAGTCTTTATAAAGAAGTAACAGAATTATATGCTTTAATAAATGGATCATACCATATTGCGAGAACTGCTCATGAGCAAATAACAAATCCAGACTATGACCATTCGATTGATGAATTCTATGTTAAAGCACAATTGCTATGGACGAATGTGCGAGGAAACAGATATCAAATCCATGAAATACCTCACTTTAGAGATTTGTTATCTCCTCATGATTCGGCTTTTACTGAGCTTTTTGATATAACAATAGAAGATTTTTTAGTTGGGATAGAAAAAATAATAGCTTCTTTGACCATGGGATTAGGCGATACTCTAAAGGAAATGGAGTTGTTACGGCAGCAATCTTTAGAAAAGGCACAAGAAAAAATACTACAAGGTATTGAAGAAATTACGGATATTTCTACATTACTTAATGATGTAATTAAAGCGAACGGGTGGCACAACTGGCGAGAGTCAATAGGTGGGCGCTTTTTTGGATATGATTTATTCGATGTAGGAAAAATAACTGGTTTTCCGGAAACGCTATTAAAAGAATTATCATGGGAACCCGGTCAGAACCAAGATTTTTATGCGTCTGGCAAATACGCTGGTTGGCCGTTAAGAATACTCCCAATCAATATACGGCCATTCCTATGTATTGATGGTCATTATTACTGTTTTGACAAAATGAGTTTAATGGACACCCTATATAGAATTCTGCAACGGCTAATTATAAGGCTGAAACCCAACTATCAATCAGAATGGAACGATAAACAAAAAAAAGTTTCGGAAGATTTACCATTTGATCTTTTAAATAAAATATTACCAAGCGCCAAATTTTATAAAAGTGTGTATTACCGCTGGAAAACGGGTAATACAGAAAAAATTCAGTGGTGTGAAAATGATGGAATTATTCTTTTTGACGATCATCTAATTACTATTGAAGTAAAGGGAGGAGCATTTACTTATACCCCTCCTACTACAGATTTTGAAGCATATATAAATTCCGTAAAGAATTTATTATTAGCGCCAGCTACTCAGGGAAGTCGTTTTTTAAACTTTCTCGAAAGTGAAGAAGAAGTAACCATTTATGATGAGAACCATGAGCCAATTACGAAATTACGGCATGACATGTTCAGAGTAAAAATAGTTTGTTGTGTAACTTTAGACAATTTTACTACTTTTGCAGCTAGAGCGGAAAACCTGGGAGCATTGGGAGTCAATCTGACAGGAAAATATATTTGGGCTATATCGGTTGATGATTTACGTGTATATGTAGATATATTTGACCTTCCTACAGTTTTTACTCATTTTATAGAAGTAAGACAGCGAGCATTTCATTCGGTTGCTGTTGATGTTGACGATGAACTTGATCATTTGGGGTTATATTTTAAATATAATCATTATGAAATTACAGCAGAGGAATTTATCAAAGATAAGGTTGTTTGGCACGGTTTTCGAGAGAAAATAGATGAATATTATCACCAAATGCTTCTTTCGCCTTCAAAGGCCGTCAGGCCAAGTCAATTGATCCCTCCGAGAGTTATAGAAATTATTAATCTTATAAATAATCAATTAAAGCCTGGTTGCTGCAAGGTTACTACTTCTATACTCGATTGTGATAACGAAACCAGGGAAAATATTGATCATGGTATTAACGATGTACTAAAGCAGCAACGTGTCAAGGGAAGAATGTTGCCACTCAGTTTATTCGGTGATGTAAAGATAACTATATTTTGCCATCAGCCGGGTATTAAGGAATTGGGGCAAGAGAAAATCAGAGAATATTCTTTAGCAACAATGGTACGAGCAAAAGATGAGACTCGATTATCCTTAGAACTCTATTTTTCTGAGAACGATGTTTTGGAAAACGTTAACTATTATTATTATACACCTACAGATGTTGGCCTTGATGAGACTGATAAGTTAAATAAATTATCCGAAGAATACGCTAAATCAAGAATTAGGTCATTCCTAAGTCAGACTGGACAGAACAAAGTTGGAAGAAATCAACCTTGTCCATGTGGTAGCGGGAAAAAATATAAACAATGTTGTGGTGGATAATTACTGGTGTAATGGGTCTTTTACATCGGGGGTCAGCCGGCAAATAACGGTTAAGGACAGAGAGGAGGCTGGTATTATGTTACAGCACTATGTCCCGCGTTTTTATTTGAAGTACTTTGCTATTCCCGAAACTAAAACTTCAATGAAACCAAAGGTATGGGCATTTTCGAAAGAGAAGGATGGAAAAGCTCCCTTTGTTACTGGTGTTCACGGTATAGCGGCGCAAAGATATTTGTATTCTCCGATCAAATCAGATGGTAGTCGCTGTATGGAAACAGAAACAAAGTTGGCTGGCCTTGAAAGTATTTTAAGCCAAGTCTGGGAACAACTTGCTAATGATTTTGTTGATTTAGATAATATATATATTCGGAAAGCATTAGCACTCTTTTTAGCTACTTTAGTTCTACGCAATCCCCAAAAAATTGATGAAATAAAGAAAATACATCAGACGATTGTAAATTGGGTTGAAACTATGCCGACAGAAGAACTTACTCCAGAACTTCTTGTTGAGTTTAATCGATACAAAAGCGCATCAGAGAATAATTTTCAAGAGTTTTTTGTCGAGCATATTCATAATGATGCACTACTTATTACAAGACTCTTTTTGGCAAAACGGTGGTCTATTATTTTCTCGAATGAACCTGTGTTTATAACATCTGATAACCCTGTCGTAATAGTGAATGATAAACATAAACCATATGGTATTAAGACTGAAGGAACAGTCATTATTTTTCCTATAAGTCCTACAAAGTTGTTATGGCTAGATGACTTGTACGATGAACCTAAGGATCAGTATTATCCTTTGAAGTGTCAAGACGCAAGGAGTTATAACATGCTAATATGGATGAATGCCCCAAGATATATGTTTTCACACCGGGATTGTGATGTTGTTTTGGCTGAAATCATGAGTTATGTTGATGCTTATGAAAACGAATACAGGTAAGAAAAGGGGCATGGGAAATGAGTTTATTAGAATCGGAAGAAGAAGCAAGGAAGGTAGCCAATTCTTAAAAATTAGCAAATTATTCTGAAACGGTTGAAGGGGGAACAACTATGAACAATAATGATTATTTGAGTGAAGAAGAACAATTTAAAGAAATTCTTAATAATGAAGAAATAAGCAGAATAAAAGATCCAGAGCTTAGAAATATTCGATCAAAATATTGGGGGTTAAGGCATCAAGCCTTTTTAGATGAACACAAAATACCAGACAGAATGATTGGGATGGAATTTGATAAAATCAAAGCAGAAGAGATGAAAGAGCTTAATGAATATAGACAACGTAATAATAAAGGTTAAAAATATCCGTTAACAATAGATAATATTGATTAAAAATTGAGAGTATAGGTAATTTTTAAAAGTGATTGTTGAGGAGATTAATATAATATGGCAAACCTAAAAGCGGGAATAGGAGACCCATACTGGTACGAATGGTCTGTGGGATTGTTATATGCCTTAGATATGCTTAATCCAGATAACAATATTAAACATGTAATTTTGCAAGAGAGTCGGCTTCAGGGCTTGGACGACGTTATTATTGTATACAATGATAATCATGCAGCGTGTATTCAAATTAAACATACTAGAGAGAATGACACTCTGACTTTTTCTAATATGACATCAAAAAGTGATGAAAAGGAATCTTATTTACGTAGTTTTTGTACTGATTGGGATAAGGCTCAAACTCAAGGATATACATCATGTAAGGCTGTCTTGTTTACGAATAGAGATATAGGGAAAAGTAAATATACACCAAAAGATTCATGGGAAAGACCAGCTTTGGAGAAGTTTTGGTACGAGTTAAAGACTAAAGTAAATGCGGCTACTTCTATTAGCGATATTTCAATGAGCCAAGAATGGAAATCAGCTTGGGAACAGTGGCTAGGCGAAATGTCTGACTTAAGTAATGAGAAAAAGTTAAGTTTTCTTAGAAATTTTGATATAAAGTCTAACCAAGAAGACCTAGATGAAATAATTAAAAGCATTGCACAGAAACTTTCACAATATTTTAAAACCGATCAAAGAAAAGCTGTTCAGCTTCACCAGAAACTTTGCTATGCTCTTATGGAGTGGGCGACTACTTTAAGGAAAAAAGAGGAAATTACTAGGGAGGATTTGCTTGCGGCGTTGTCTTTAGGTAATGATGAAATACAGGGCGAACATAATTTAGCGACATGTGAGCCGTTTTTCTTATCGAGGATTGAGTTTGCGAAAAAGTTGGAAAAAACATTACAGGATAGAGAAGCTCCTGTAGTGTTTTTATCAGGTGAACCCGGAGCAGGGAAAACTAATATAGTAAGTTATATTGCAAATAAAATTGATTCGGTGATTACCCTAAGATTTCATGCATTTAAGCCTCTAACATCAAATGATTTGTATCTATCCGCGGATAGCGGCATTAGTGATCCAGAGGCATTATGGGGAAACCTTCTAATTGAACTTAGGGGATTGCTTAAAGGCAGGCTTTCCAAATACTGTGTTCCTGTATCAAACGAACTATTGGCATCAGTAGAAGAAATAAGGAGCGAAGTATTACGACTATCAAATGTTCTTGCCGGTGAAACAGGTATGACTACTGTTATAGCTATTGACGGTATTGACCATGCAGCCCGGGTAGGGAGCAGAAACACCTTTCTTCAAACGCTAGTTCCTCCTGAAGGAGTGCCAGAAAAAATTTGTTTTCTTATATCAGGACAACCTATTCATCAGTATGACCAATATCCGGATTGGCTGGCAGATTCGGATAGAGTATTAAGAATAGATGTTCCTAGTATAGATGAATGTGATATAAAGCAGTTATATGATAGGGCAGATATCAAAATTCCTCAAGAGAGCGCAACGGCTGCTATCAAGTTAATCAATAAAACAGTAGCGGGAAATACATTGTCGGCTGTTTTTGCTATTCATGAAGCAAAGCAGTGTTCTTCAATAGAAGAGTTAGAGCAGCAACTTGAATGCAAGCAACTATCAAGTGGCATTAGTGCGTATTATGAATATATATGGAAATCTGCGAAAGGAAATATCCCATCTCAATTTTTTTATATGGATACCCTTTTGGCCGGAGTATTTTCTTTGGTTAACAAAAAAGTAACTACAAAACTATTAGCAGAGATATGTAGTCAAGAAAATATTTCCGAAATGGCATGGCAGAGAGTTTTACAATTGTTGTATCCAATAGTTATAGCTAGTGATGGGGACTTTAGAGTATTTCATAATGATGTTCGGATATATCTTGAAAAATATATTCGAAAGGATAAAGATACTTTTATTAGCGTTGCTGATAGATTAGCCGATTATTATATATTAAAAAGCGATGATATTAAAATTAAGCACGAAATAGTGTTTGGTTTATTAAAGTATGCCAATAGGGATAATGAATATATAGACGTTTTTACAAGAGAGTACGTGATTGAAGCAATAAAAGCCAAACGACCAATGGCTGAAATATTTGAGCAACTAGAAGACACACTTAGATCTTTGCTGAAGATAAGTGATCTAAAGAAAGTTCTTAAATTTAGTTGTGCTGTTACGACCCTATACCAGTACAAGCTGTCTTTACAATGGCTTGATAAACCGCATGAGGCAGAAGTTGAATTACCCATTGTACTGAATAGTGAAAAGAGGATTACTCCTAGGGCATTAATTACTCCAGCGATTTTATTGCAAATGCTTGAGGATACGCAATTGTTGATAGCTCATGGTGAACTTATAAGAGCTCAAAATAATTTGAATAGATGGCTCGGAGAATTAACGCCTGAGAGTGTACAGCAACTACTTATTTTAAATCATGGAAATCTAGATGAGCGGAAGCGAGAATTGGGTGACGACATAGCCTCAATCTTAGAGTTATGGGGGCGGTTAGCGCAGCATATTAATGTGAACTTTATAGAGGCTCTCGATAACCAAATAGACCCTGAAAAGGCAAAGTTAGCAAGAGCACTTTTTGCTAAGGGCTGGCTAGATGAAGGGAAGAATTTCCTTAATGAGCAAGAGGTAGAAAACACTATAAGTAAGTTGAGCCATTATTTTATAGATGACTTAGAAGCTTATGTTCACGCTATACTTGATACAAACAACGAAATACTGATATTTCGCATATCGCAAACGAATTTTCGAGATGATTTTTCTAATGCGCTGAGAGTAAAATTTGTAGTTTGGTCACTAATTAACAATAAGCAAGATGTTTATAGTGAATGGGTTAGTGCAATTGTGTCTGAACGTTTTAATTATATTGA
>SAAR01000085.1 GCA_009916335.1 Erysipelotrichia bacterium
ATGCTATCTACTGTATTATACAATTGCTGAAATAGATTACCAATTAACAAAGGAATGGAAAAGAATAATAGTTCTTTCCATATCACACCATTAATCATTAAGCCTTTTTGTTCTTGTTTCTCCATATGTACCTCACATCTCTTAATAGTAATAAGTATACACTTTTCTTATTGAAATTCAATTTAAATTCATAATGTTAGTACATTATAAGCATAATAATGGTATTAGGTGATATGATGAAAAAGGTAATCTTACATTGTGATCTGAATAATTTTTACGCATCTGTCGAATGTCGCAAACACCCTGAATTGAAAAGACAATGTGTCGCTGTAAGTGGCGATGTGGATAATCGTCATGGGATTATCTTAGCTAAAAACGAGCATGCCAAAAAGTATGGGATACAAACAGGAGAAACAATATGGCAGGCAAAGCAAAAATGCCCACAGTTAGTTTTAATCCCACCACATTTTCATGAATATTTAGCTATTTCTAAACAAGTGAAAGCAGTGTACCATGAATATAGTGATCGGGTGGAGAGTTTTGGTTTAGATGAAGCATGGATTGATTGTACACAAAGTGTTCACTTATTTGGTAGTGGGGTAGAGATTGCGAATGCATTACGAAAAAGAATGAAAGCAGAATTTGCGTTAACGATTAGTGTAGGGGTTAGTTTTAATAAAATTTATGCAAAGTTAGGTAGTGATTATCAAAAGCCTGATGCGACAACATATTTTAGTGAAGAAAATTATCAAGATAAGGTATTTCCTTTACCTGTAGAAATGTTATTGTATGTAGGAAAAGCAACACAAAGAAAGTTGGCGATGATGGGGATTGTAAAGATTGGGGAATTAGCGTGTGCCAATCGTGATTTACTTGTGTTACGTTTAGGGAAAATGGGAGCGTTATTGCAAGACTTTGCCAATGGCATTGATCATAGTGAAGTCCTGCTTTTTGATCGTAGCGATAAGTTAAAATCAATAGGCAATGGTATTACGCCTAAAAAAGATATGCTAACTTTAGACATGGCAGTTTTAGTGTTGTATGTACTGTGTGATAGTATTGCGACACGTTTGCGTAGAGCACACAAACTAGGAAAGTGTGTGCGTGTGATGTTTCGTAGTGCCACATTACTTAGTTTTTCTAGGCAAGCCAGTTTAGCAGATGCGAGTAATTTGTGTGAAGAAATTGTGGCAGTGGCGATTGCGATTACAAAAAAACATTATTCTTTTCATATTGCTTTACGCAGTATAAGTGTATGTGTAACACAATTAGTCGATGAACAAAGTTATCATCAGCTAGCTTTGTTTACACAACATGATAAAATAGAAACCATTGAACGTTGCATGGATCAAATTAGGGAAAAGTTTGGCAATGATGCTATTTTTCGAGCTAATTTGCTACTTGATATAGAGTTAACTGCCTTTTCTCCTTTAGACGATCATGTTATCTTTCCGCAAGGATATTTCAAATAATCGCAATCGAGTGGTGAAAATGATATACTGTTAGATGGTGGTGATGAAATGAAAGAACAAATAAAATTAGTGTTATGCGATTTAGATGGTACCATTTTAAATAGCCAAAAACAAATACCTGCTTGTTTTTATGATGTGTTTACACAATTACGCAAGCAAGGTGTGGCAGTTGGTATGGCAACAGGTAGACCATTTAGTAATATTGAGGTTAAATTCAAAGAATGTGCTAATGCGATGAGTTGTGTTTGTGAGAATGGTGGTTGTGTTACTCATGAAGGCAAGATCATTCATAGCGAAACGATTGATAAAAGTATCTGTGATAAGATGGTCTTAAAAACAAGGGCGTTAAAAAATTGTGGAGCAGTCTTATGTGCAATAGGGGCAACCTATATTGAAAATAGAGAAGAACATATGATCGCAGCTTGTAAGGAATATTATCCTGACTTAAAGATTGTCGATGATTTATTGGCAGTGAAAGATACGATTGTTAAAATTTCCATTCGTGATTTCATTGATTCCAAAACACATGTTTTTCCCGCATTAAAAGGGATAGATGATGGTGTCGATATTGCGACAAGTGATAGACATTGGGTAGATATAATGAATAAAGGGGTTTCTAAAGCAAAAGGGATCACAATGCTTTGTGAACACATGGGTATAAGTAGTGAGCAAGTAATGGCATTTGGTGATGAAATGAACGATTATGAAATGCTTAAAAAAGTGAAGTATTCCTATGCGATGGGAAATGCCATTGAAGCGATTAAGCAGATTGCGAACGAAGTATGTGAAAGCAACGATGATGATGGGGTTATGAAAACGTTGCAAAGAGTATTTGATTTATGATGAAACACAAAGATTTTTCTTTTTCTTTTTTAAAGAAGGCAGAAGAGAAATCTTTTATTATATGCATAAATGCTTATTTATACTTGTTTATGAATGATATTGATTGTTTTGTGTTGACTTTGAACTTATGTGGTCGTATACTGTAACTATAAAGATACGAGGAGGAACATGATGAAACCAACAAAGAAAGCATGTGAAATGAGTATTGAAGAATTAGCGAAGTACATTGATTATTCGGTATTAAAACCAGAATTTAGTGAACAAGAGATTATTGACTTAACAAAAGATGGAGTAAAATTAGGGTGTGCTGCCATTTGTATTAATCCAGCCTATATGGATTTGTGTATGCCTTATGTAAAGGATAGCGAAACAAAATTATGTCCTGTATGTGATTTCCCTTTTGGTACCAGTTCAACAGCATCAAAAGTGGCACAAGCACAAATTTTATGTAAGTATGATCATATTGGCGAAATTGATATGGTCGCAAACTTTGGTTTGATTAGAAGTGGAAAATACGATGAAGTAACAAAAGATATTAAGGCAGTGGTTGATGTGTGTCATAAAGAAGGACATGCTGTAAAAGTTATTTTTGAAACAGATGCTTTAAATGAAGAACAGGTAAGAAAAACTTGTCAGTGCTGTATAGAAGCAGGGGCTGATTTTGTGAAAACAAGTACAGGTTTTTTAACGGGGCATGAAGCACATGGAGCAACACCAGAAATAATTCAAGTGATGATGAATGAAGTTGATGGAAAATGTAAAGTAAAGGGAAGTGGTTGTATTCGTACAAGAGAACATTTCTTAAAGCTGATTGATATGGGTATTGATCGAATGGGTGTTGGTTATAAATCTGTTCCTGTTGTATTAGGATTAGACAACAAGGCAAATACGAATAACTAACAGACAAAAAGCATCGCAAAGCGGTGTTTTTTGTTTCATACACTTCTGTGGAGAAGCAGGAAATGATACAATACAAGTGGAGGTAATAAGATGAAACCATTATTTCGTTTACAAGTGCAACATGATGATTGTGATTTTGCTAGAATTGATCGCTTGCGTACAAAAATGCAAAAGCGTAAAGCCAGTATTTGTTCGCAAAGAGCGATGTTATATACACAATCTTTTATGGAAAGTGAAAAGGAACCATATATATTAAGGAAAGCAAAAGCGTTTGCCCATACCTTAAAACATATGGATATTTATATTGAGGAAGATTCTTTGCTTTTTGGTAATATGGCATCGTGTAATTTTGCGGCACCTATTTATCCAGAATATTCTATTGATTGGGTAGTCGATGAACTAGACCATTTTGCGAAAAGAAGTGGTGATGTGTTTAATGTTAGTGAGGAAGTGAAAAAAGATATTATGAAGATTGCTCCTTATTGGCATGGGCATACTCATGAAGATGAAGTGAAAAAAAATATTCCTGAAATAAATTTATTAGCTGAAAAACAAGGGGTACTTCATCGTGGTGGAATCTCTATGTCAGGTGATGGGCATATTGTACCTGATCATGAAAAAGTATTGCGTATAGGCTTTGGTGGAATGATCAAAGAGGCAAAAGCTGGGTTAAAGCGAGTAACGAACAAAGAACAAGAATACTTCTATCAAGCAGTTATCATTACAATGGAAGCAGCTTTAATGTTTATTAAACGTTATGGTGTGTTGGCAAGACAAAAGGTGCAAAGTGAAGAAGATAGTAAACGAAAAAAAGAATATGAACAGATGGCTAATATGTGTGAGCATTTAATGGAAGATGGCGTAGAACATTTTTATGAAGCATTAGAAGCGGTTTATTTAATTCATATTTTACAAATGATTGAAAGTAATGGGCATTCTTTTTGTTATGGACGCTTTGACCAGTATATGTATCCTTACTATCAAAGAGATATAGATAAACATCTTATTTCCCAGGAAAAAGCGTTAGAAATGCTTACTCATATGTTTATTATGAACTCTAGCTGCAATAAGGTTAGACCTTATGGACATACAAAATTCTCACAAGGCTACCCATTATATTCTAATTTAATGATTGGTGGATATACACCACAAGGAGTCGATGGAACCAATGCACTATCTTATCTTTGTATTGAAGCAATGCATCAATGTTCCCTAGCAGAACCAAACTTTTCCATGCGTTATAATGAAGCAACACCAAAGAGCTTATTGAAAGATGCATCTTTGCTAATTGCGACAGGTTGTGGTATGCCTAGTATGTTTAATGATGAGGTAGTTGTGAAAGCGATGGAAAGTTTGCATATTCCTAAAGAAGATGCTTTAGATTATTGTGCGATTGGTTGTGTGGAAACAGGGATTCCAGGTAAATATGGACATCGTGCAACAGGTATGACGTATGTAAACTGGGGAAAATTATTAGAAATGCTTGTTAATAATGGGGTAGATCCAAAAAGTAATATTCAATTGCTTTCACTTAATGGAAATAAAGGAAAAGATATTCAATTTCATTCCTATGAAGAAGTTTGGCAAGGTTGGGAAAAACTATTAAAGTTCTATACGGATTTAGCTGTGGATTGTGATCACATTTGTGATGCTTCTTTAGTGAAGTATGATGCAGATCCTTTTGCATCTAGTATGATTGATAACGCATTAGCATTAGGAAAGACATTAAAGGCTGGTGGTGCGAAGTACGACTTTGTATCACAATCGAATATTGGTTGTGTTGTTGTTGGTAATGGATTGGCAGTCCTTAAAAAGTTAATTTTTGAAGAACGAAAATTAACGCTTGAACAATTAAAAGAAGCTATGGCTTCTAATTGGCAAGGAAAAGAGTATGGTAGAATACAGCAGATGGTGCTTAGAGTGCCTAAATTTGGAAATGATGAAGATTATGTGGACGAAATCGTAAAAGATGTCTTTCATTCTTATTTGGCACTATTACCTAATTATCAAACGAATTGTGCTAAGCAAGGACCTGTATTAAGTGGATATACCATGTCGACATCTAATATTACTAGCTATGTGCCTAATGGTATGGACGTAGGGGCTACTAGTGATGGTAGATTTGCTTATAGTCCTTTGAATGAAGGGTGTTCACCTACACAATCAACAGATAAAAATGGTCCTACGGCACTTATTAATTCAGTCGCAAAATTACCAAATGACAAAATAGCAGCCGGACAATTGTTGAATATGCGTTTTTCAAAAGCATCGTTAGCAGGTGAGCAACTTGACTTGTTTGTGCATTTTTTAGAAGCGAGTTGTAAAAAGGGGATTTTTCATAATCAATTTAATATTATTGATGGAGAAACATTGAAAAAGGCACAACAACACCCTGAACAATATAGCGATTTAATTGTTCGTGTGGCAGGTTATTGTGCACAGTTTGTATCATTAATGAAAGAGGCACAAGATGCGATTATTGCAAGAAGTGAAAATCATTGGTAGAGGTAGGAGTAAGCAGATAAAAAAGTTCAGGTCTTTTGACTTGAACTTTTTATAGAATTATTTCATCTTCAATTTATCTAAAAATGCATTTAAATATTGTTCCCCATTATCTTTTGTATACCCATATTCTCCTAATTGAATTTTAGGTTTTTTACTTCCATGAAAATCACTACCACAAGTAATGAGTAATTGATGCTTTTTACAAAATTGTTCATAGTACGCATTATGGCAATCCTCATGATAATTACTATATGCTTCAATGCCATCAATTCCATAAGCAATCGCTTTATTTAATAAAGCTTCATTTTGATAAAAGGTTTTCCAAGGATGTGCTAATACAGCAATACCACCTGCATCATGAATGATGTCAACGGTTTTTTGAAAGTCTGGATAATTTACCTTTACATAGTTTTTAGTGCCGACACTACATTTATCCCAATAGAAATTAACAACTTGTGGTTCACTTCTTTTTCCACCTTTTAAATAATCTTGAAAATCAGGAATATCTTTATTGGCAGGATCGTTGAGCATCATATCACATAAAATAAAGAAAGGATTTTCTCCTTCAGGGGTATTTGCATACACTTCTTCTTCATTTATTTTTACATGGTAGTTCTCACGAAACTTCACAAAGCGTTCTGCCATTGCTTCGTCCATATATTGATCAATACGATTTGCTAAACCTTGAAAGTAAGGCAAGTGATAATCAAAGTTATAACCAAGAAGATGTACTTCTTTATCCTCAAACATCGTATCGAATTCAATGGCAGGAATAACGGTGATACCTACTTTATTTCCTTCACTAATCATCTCATCAATTCCTCTAAAATTATTGTGATCACTTAGTGCAACATACTCTAATCCTTTTGCTTTTGCCATCTTAATGAGTTCAGTTGGTGTTAATTCCCCATCTCTACTCACATTGGAGTGCATATGTAAATCAAAATTTGTCATTTTAGCCACCTCTTTACATTTGCTTATTATAGCACAAAGAAATGAGTTATGAAGAGGAAACGCTCTTTAACAATTGTAAATTAAAATTACAAAAATGACCATATTCAAATATAAGTGATAAAAACTATTTTTTTGATTATAATTAAGGTGTCCTAATCATTGCCACAAGTTTTGAATTGATTTGGTATTTTTAAAGATGAAATATAAGTTTACAATAGAAAAGTAAAAGAGGGTATTTATGATTAAAGAAGTTAAACTAGTAACGTTTTATCAATTGCTTTTTAAGCAAACTGATTTTCAAAAGACACGTTTCTTTGCCGATGAACTAAATGTATCTACAAAGACTATTTATAATTATTTAAGTGAGTTGGAATATCAGATGAAACAGTATTCACTTTCGCTAATACGTAAAGCAGGAGTAGGATTAAAATTAGAGGGTATAGATAGTGAAAAAAAACGTTTCTTAAATGATATACTTTATCAAGGTATACAAGTTTCGTCCACAAGTGAACGACGTGATGAAATTTTAGAAAAGTTGTTGATGAAAGATGGAGTTGTATCGGTCCGTAAGCTGTCTGAAGAATATGATGTGAGTAAAACTTCTATCGTTAATGATTTAGAGGTGATAGAAAAACGTTTACAGAAAAAAGAATTATCATTAAAACGTACTAAAAATGGGACATCAATCGTTGGTAAAGAACAACGTATCCGTAGTGCAAAACGTTCTTTTATTTATGGTTTTTTAAAAGATACCGTCAAGCTTGAAGATTCGATTGAAATAGATGATTGTCAAAGGTTATTAGCTAAATATATTGACAAAAAGTACTTGAAATTAGCTAAAGAAATGATCGCTTTTATTAAAGAACGGTTATCTTTTGAAATGGGACTTATGTATTATTTGCAAATTTATATTCAATTTAGTATTTTCTTAGATCGTATTAGTAAAGGACATACACTTATTTCTACACCAAATCGACCTGTAGCATCACAGTTGCATATATTGAAAACCTATCCGATTGCGGTTGAATTGTGCAAGAAAATAGAAGTGAATCTACCTTATAAAATTGAGGAATTGGATATACGATGGGTCAATGCGAGAATAGCGGGTGTTTATCATGAACGGAAAGATTTAGAAATGATTGCCCATTCTAATGAAATTAAAGAAATTGTGGAAGAAATGTTAGTATCTGTGGAGGACATCTTTCACACAGATTTAAGACAAGATAAACTTCTAATTAATGGCTTAGAAAAACATTTTGTACCAATGATTTCAAGATTAACGAATAATATTAAAGTAAGTAATCCTTTTATTGAACAGATTAAAGAACAGTATACTGCTATGTTTTCTGTAATCTGGCTTGCTTGCACTTTAATTGAAAAACGAATCGGTTTCCATTTATCAGAAGATGAAATATCATTTATTCTAATCCATTTTCAAGCAGCGATGGAAAGAAGAAACCTTTCTAAAAAGATTGCAATTGTTAGCGATGAAGGTTTTGGGCAAACCCAATTGATTACTTCACGTATTAAAAGTCATTTACCTACTTTTGATGTTGTAGAGGTGTTTTTAAAGGAACAGTTAGATGAAGAATTTGAAGAAGTATTTGATTTTGTTATTTCTACAACTCCATTAGAAAATATAAATTTACCCAATGTTGTAATATCACCAATTGCTTCCAACAGTGATATTAGTAAAATTAATGAATTTTATTATGATCACTTTGTTAATCAAAAAGAAGGACGATTTGCGAATATTATGAAGGCGATCGATGATGATATGATTTTGTTAAAACAGCAGTTTACTAGTTGTGAAGAAGTATTACAAGCGGCAAATCATATTTTAATGGAAAAAGGGATTGTGAAAAAATGATTTTATGAATCTTTATTACAAAGAGAGAAAATATCTCCAACTCAATTAGGACAAGGGATTGCCATTCCTCATGGATTAGATAAATATGTCAATCAAAATAGAGTGGTTATTATTACACTAGAAAATTCTATTATATGGGGGAAAAGTGAAGTGGATATTATCTTTTTATTAGCAATCAATTTTAATAATAAAGAGTTTTCTAAGAAGATATTTAATGATTTATATCATCTAATTAATAGTGATGAGATGATTAAACAAATAAAAAAATGTAGAGATAAAGCGATGCTACAAGATTTATTCATGGAGGAGTAACATCCTTCTTTTTTTATGCTTATAGGTGTCTTTTTTTTTCTTCAACTTATCGAAATGCTTTGATATTTGCAGGTAAGCGTTTTCAATTTAAGATGTAGGTGTCAAGAAAAGAGAATTACAAGTATGTCTTGTGCATTCAAACTATTGGGATATGTTTAGAAAGGAAGAAAGAAGATGTTTGAGCAAAGAATTAGTGAAGTAACAAACCAAAAATTTACATCGAAAACAGAGCTCATTACTTATTTGGCAGGGCTTGCTAAAGAAGCAGGAAAGATAAATGAGTTAGAGCCATATGTAAAAGCTGTTTTAAAAAGAGAGGAGGTTGTATCTACAGCGGTAGGTTATCATGTGGCAATTCCCCATGGAGAGTCAGATGCAGTGAAAGAAACGTTTGTCGCTTGTTTAAAGTTAACACATCCAATTGATTGGAATGGAATGGAAACCACATTAGTATTTATGATTGGTGTACCCTTAGCAAATCGTGATAAAGAACATATTAAGATTTTAGCAATGCTAAGTCGTTCATTAATGCGTGAAGAATTTCGCACACGATTGTGTGAAGCTAAAAATAGTGAAACGTTTTACCAGATTATAAAAGAATTAGAAAGAAATTAAAAGGAGAAACAAAAATGAAAATTGTAAGTGTAACAGCATGTTCAACAGGAATTGCTCATACTTATATGGCACAAGAAGCCATTGAACAAGAATGCAAAAAAAGAGGATATGAAGTAAAGGTAGAAACACAAGGCGGTATGGGTATGGAAAATGAACTGAGTGAAGAAGAAATTAATGAGGCAGATGTTGTTTTATTAGCGATTGGTATCGGTATTGAAGCAGCTGAACGTTTTGAAGAAAAAGAAGAAGAAGGCAAAGTGTTAAGTGTTGATCCATCAGTGGTCATCAAAGATCCAGCTGGTATTATTGATCAGCTTGAAAAACTAATATAGGAGGAGCAAAATAATGTTTAAAAATTTTTCAAAAGACTTATTAAAAGCGTTTAATACAGGAGTGTCGTATTTTCTTCCAGCGGTTGTTATTGGAGGTGTATTTTTAGCAGCTGCATTAGCAACAGGAGAAGCTGGAGAAAACGGAATGGTTGTTACCAACCCATTCTTCCAAAATTTAAATACAATTGGTTCCGCAGGTTTTGCAATGATGATTCCAATGTTATCAGGATATATCGCTTATTCATTAGCAGGTAAACCAGGGTTAGCACCAGGTATGATTGCAGGATATATTGCGAACAATCCAGTTGGAGAAGATAATGTATCAACTGGTTTTCTAGGAGCGATGGTTGTTGGTATTCTTGCAGGATATGTAGTGAAATGGATGAAAACTTGGAAAGTAGGATCTACAATTAAATCTATTATGCCAGTTTTAATTATTCCAATGGTGTCTGCATTTATCGTATGTATGGGTTATATCTATATTCTAGCAACACCATTAGGATTTTTAATGGGTAGTTTAACAGATATGTTATCAGGATTAAGTGGTGGTAGTGCTTTAATTTTAGGATTAGTAATTGGAGCAATGACAGCGGTTGATATGGGAGGACCTATTAATAAAACAGCATCTGCTTTCACAATGGCGTTGATGGCGGAAGGTATCTATGGACCAAACGGTGCATTCCGTATTGCTGTTGCTATTCCACCACTAGCCATGGCAGTATCTACATTTATCTCACGCAGAAAATATACAGCTGATGAAAAACAACTAGGAGTTACCGCTGCCTTTATGGGTTTAATCGGTATTACAGAAGGAGCGATTCCATTTGCTGTAAAAGATATTAAGCGTGTGTTGCCAGCAATTATAGTAGGATCAGCAGTAGGTGCAGGATTAGGTATGATTCATGGTGTTGAATGTTTTGTCCCTCATGGTGGTTTAATCGTTATTGCAGCGGTAAAAAATCCTATGTGGTATGCAGTTGATATGTTAATAGGGGTATTAGTAGCAGCCGCTATTCTTCATTTCATGAAACCAAATGTAGAAGAAATAAAAAAATAAAACAGCAAGTGAATAGGGAGTCAACACAGCTCCCTGTTATTAGGTAAATGATATGAAAATAAAAAAATTATTACCTGTTTATGCGTCTAGTTATTATCAGGTATTGAAAAAAGAATTGATGAAAGATTACAAAACGAATTGTTTGAAAGCAAAAAAGGATATAGTGGAAAAAACGAGTTATGAAAAATGTATCCAAGTAGGATCAAAGAAGGTTTGTTACCGAGTTGTCATAGATATTTTAGAAGAAAATGTATGTTATCAAGTAAGTATGCATTTTCCTAATTATACACAAATCATTACTCATCACATAAAACAAATTGATGATGATGGTGTGATTGCTTTAACCTATTGTGAAAAAGTAGTGGATTGTTCACTTTTTTATCGCTGTTTGTTTGCTTTAAAAGCTCGTCTTGTACGAGTGAAGGTTATGTGCTTTATCAATTATCTATATCAAAAAGCACTTTGTTTGGAAGAGAATAAAAGATAAAGATGATGAAAAAATAAAGGGGTTATATGTATTCAAAATTTGTAAAAAGTATTCATGATTTGTTTATCTTATCTATTTAAGTTAGGCAGATTATGAAAATGATGTAAGGTAAAGAGGAGGATAAAATGTATCAAAACGAAGAACTAAACAGGCATGCAAACAGTATTAGAAAAAATATTGTAAAAATGGTACATGCGGCAAAGTCTGGACACCCAGGTGGTTCCTTATCTGCAACAGATATACTTACTTATTTATATTTTAATGAAATGGATATTAATGAAAGTAATGTGGACACAAACAAGCGTGATCGTTTCGTGTTAAGTAAAGGTCATGCATCGCCACTATTATA
>SAAR01000525.1 GCA_009916335.1 Erysipelotrichia bacterium
AAACAGGAAGAAGCTTTTACAGACGTTCTATCAGAGCTGTTTGAAGATCTCTACCTCACAGGCAAGAACGGCGATGGATTAGGCCAGTTCCTTACTCCTATGGACATTAGCAGCCTCACAGCGTCATTACAGGCATCATCAGACCCTTCTGGAACGTTCTATGAAGAATGTTGTGGTGCAGGATCTATGACACTGGCAAGGCTCAGAGAACGCTGTAGGAGAGAAGGACACTATCTTGAACAGGCTGTTCAAATGAACGACATAGATCCACTAATGGTTAAAATGGCTATTGTTCAGATTATGGCTCCAGTAGCTTTTAAAGACGTAGATATAAAATCAGTCAAAATATTTAATGGCAATGCGTTATTAAACAACTTAAAAAAATCCTTTAGTTATACCTCTTATCATAATAAAAAACAAAAAGTATAAAATAAATTTGACTTTTTCTTTTTTATAGATTAAAGATTATTAACCAAAACAAAAAAGGAGAAGTCATATGATAAAACACAAAACATTTATAGACGAATTAAAGGCTAAAGCAAAAGTATTATCTCAAGGCGAGGCTGTTATTCTTTTAGACGAAATAAACAGAAGAGAAGGGTTTCAGGCGACAATAGATTTTGTGTCAGATAACTTACCAGCATTAAGAGATCACTTTATAAATAACACTGTTAATCTTAAGGGTTGTAGAAATATTAATTCAGTTTTGATTAATATGTTAATAGCACACTTTCAGAACACATATCTAAAATCATTTATACCAACAGCCAATAATAAAACCACTATAAAAAGGATATAACTACACCGTTTATCTGAAACATAAAGTAAAAGTATATTTAACTATATACTTTTATTTTATATCGGTTATAGGTATATACATAAACCAAAACAAAAGGAGAAGTATAATGAAAATAGAACACACAACAGTAATGATAGATAAATCCTTAGATGATGCAATAATGGATTTGAAAAGGAGAGAGAAAATAAAAAGAACAAACGATAATTTTATAGCAATGCTCAAAGGGGAAAAAAATATTGTATCTTTTGAAGCGGCACAAGAAGCAGACTTTGAAATGGCTGAAGCTATAATGAACTATGATCTAACGAAGAAAAAAGAAAACATTATTGAGCATTTGATTAATGATTACTGGAGTAGTAGAGAAAAATCTAAATTTTTCATTTCAAGAATAAAAAATGATTCATCTAAATATTTATTCGGTAAAAACAATAAAAATGAAGGTTTTTACTTAGTATGGAATAATAATGCTGTAAGGGATTTAACGAAAGACATTTATCAAGATATAATTAAAGAAGGTAAGCATTTTAATCTATCAAATAAATATCATGTTTTCGCTACTGGAATGTTGATTGGTAGGAAAAATATAACCTTCTATAAAACAGGAAATGATATAGTATAAAAAATATAATTTAACGAGGTGATATATGGAAAAACAATTTATTAGCTTTCAACAAATCGTGAAGGAGATAAAAGAGCTTGAGTTAAAAAAAAATGAAACTATGTATTTTAATGAGTTCTTAAACATACTTTATAGAGAAGAGTTATTGTCTTATGACGTTGAACAGCATGAAGCATTTATCAAGAGCAATAGAGATTACATTGAATCCTTAAAAAACAAGAGGAGGAGATATCAATCAAGGTTTATTATTGTTGTATATTTAAGAGATATGTATAACGAGCTTAAGAAGCTGAACAGATCTTTAGGCTTGACAACAAGCAATAAAAATATTGAGCTTATTGAAGAATATGAGTCTATCAGCGGTCAGGAAAAAGAATTAGATAATGGTAAAAAGGCTGTGTTCTTGGTTGATATGAAGTATAAAAATAAAAAAGAGATCATAATCAGCATCATGGACGTTAACAAGAACCCTGCTGATTACAGCCCCTATGAAGACAGGACAGTATACAGGGAAGTGATTAATACGTTCAGGAGGCCAGTAGCTTACCTTAAGGCTCTACAGCGTGGTTTAGAGGCTTTCGACCAGACAAAAACAAGTAGTATATACTGATATAGACTATACTCTCTGTGTTGAAATCTGGCGTAGAACTAAGGTAATCAGGCACATCAGGGAAAAAGTAGAAGTATAACCAAAAGGCGAGTTTTACCTTATGCCATGACTGACCAGAAGATAACAGAGTATAGATTAGTATAATATAGTCTATACTCTTTGTTTTTGGTAGGGCGTTAGCCCTTCAGCACCTTTCCGGCCTTTACCAGT
>SAAR01000086.1 GCA_009916335.1 Erysipelotrichia bacterium
AACAAACTCTTGTGTGAGTGTTATGGACGGGGGCGAAGTAAAAGTAATTACAAACCCTGAAGGAAATCGTACAACACCTTCTGTTGTAGCTTACAAAGATGGTGAAAGAATTGTGGGAGATGCTGCAAAACGTCAGGTAGTAACAAACAAAGATACAGTATCTTCTATTAAAAGAAAAATGGGTACTAGTGAAACAGTTAAATTGAATGGAAAAGATTGTACAGCTCCAGAAGTAAGTGCGATGATTCTTCAATATTTGAAATCATATGCAGAAGATTATTTAGGAGAACCAGTAACAAAAGCAGTGATTACAGTACCTGCTTACTTCAACGATGCACAGCGTCAGGCAACAAAAGATGCTGGTAAGATTGCAGGTCTTGAAGTAGAACGTATTATCAACGAACCAACAGCTGCTGCTTTAGCTTATGGTATTGATAAGACAGAACAAGAACAAAAAGTATTAGTGTATGACTTAGGAGGAGGAACATTTGATGTTTCTATCCTTGAATTAGATGATGGTACATTTGAAGTATTATCAACAGCAGGAGATAACAAATTAGGTGGAGATGACTTTGATGAAGTGATCGTAAACTGGATGTTAGATACTTTCCAAAAAGAAAACAATGTGGATTTGCGTAAAGATCAATTAGCAATGCAACGTTTAAAAGAAGCTGCAGAAAAAGCTAAAAAAGATTTAAGTTCAATGGCACAAACACAAATCTTATTGCCTTATATTAGTGTTGGGGCAAATGGTCCATTAAACTTTGAAACAACATTAACAAGAGCAAAATTTGATGATATGACAAGAAGTTTAGTAGAACGTACAGTGGGACCAGTTCGTCAGGCATTAAAAGATGCTGGTTTAACAAAGAACGATATTCACCAAGTATTATTAGTTGGTGGTTCAACTCGTATTTTAGCTGTACAAGAAGCTGTTAAACGTGAATTAGGAAAAGAACCTAACCGTAGTGTAAACCCTGATGAAGTAGTCGCAATGGGTGCTGCAATTCAAGGTGGAGTTATCATGGGTGATGTAAAAGATGTATTATTGCTAGATGTTACACCATTGAGTTTAGGTATTGAAACAATGGGTGGAGTAATGACTGTATTAATTCCAAGAAATACAACAATTCCAACTAGTAAATCACAGATCTTCTCAACTGCAGCTGATAACCAGCCAGCCGTAGATATTCATGTATTACAGGGTGAAAGACCAATGGCTAATGATAACAAGACATTAGGTATGTTTAAATTAGATGGTATTGCTCCTGCAAGACGTGGTATACCTCAAATTGAAGTACAATTTGATATTGATGTGAATGGTATTGTAAATGTATCAGCAACAGATAAAGGTACAGGTAAAGCACAATCTATCGTGATTCAAAACTCTACTGGTTTAAGTGATGATGAAATTGATAGAATGGTAAAAGAAGCAGAAGAACACAAAGCAGAAGATGAAAAACGTAAAGAAGAAGTAGAACTTAAGAATAAAGCAGAACAATTTATCAACCAGATCGATCAAGCGATGGCAGATAGTGGTGATAAAATGGATGCTAATCAAAAAGAAGAAACACAGAAATTGCGTGATGAATTACAAAAAGCTCTTGATGAAAACGATATGGAAACAATCAAGACAAAACTTGATGCATTAGAAAAAGCAGCACAAGCAGCAAGTGCTTCTATGTATGAACAACAAGCACAAGCTGGTGCAGGGGCAGATGCAACAGGAACAAACAATGATGACAACGTAGTTGATGCAGAGTTTGAAGAAAAATAAAAAATACTACATGTTAATATTAGGTATAGTAGTTCTAGCAGTGTTGCTAGGACTTCTATACGTTAAGAAAGATACAAGTAAACAAGGGAAAAGTGTTGTCGACCTAAGTAGAGTATCAAAGCATCTAAATATTTGTACAGGGTATGTGTTGAGTAATCAAATCGCTAATCTGTATAAATATAAACAAGGGAAATATCAAAAAGCAGGAAGTGTTAATAGTGATGTTTTACTGTCTTTAGATGAACAAAATCGTATTCAAGATGAGTATTATAAGTTAAATGGTAGTGAATATTATATTGCTTATCAAGATGTGAAAGCAAATGTTTCTCAAAAGCGTATAAGTGATAATGTTCATCGTTATGTACCATTTAATGAGAATGTAAAAACACTTGGTAAAACAGAGCTTTACAATATTGATGGAAAACTAAAATACACAATACTTGATGGTATAGATGCACCTGTTTATCAAAAGAAGGATAATGCCTATTATGTTCTTTTTATGGATGAATTATTGCTTGTGAAAAGTAAACACTTAAGTGTCTATGAAAATAGTAATACACAACAAGCAGTGGCAAGTACTATTCCTGTATTTATGTATCATTTCTTCTATGATGAAACACTTAATGAACAAGGTGTTGATGCTAATTATACAGAAATTCATAACTTTAAAGCACAGCTAACAGCAGCAAAACAAAAAGGCTATCAAAGTGTGAGTATGCATGATTTAGAATTGTTTCTTGATGGTTCTATTCGACTACCTTATGGTAGCTTTGTGATTACGATAGATGACAATGCAGAATCAGTAAAACGTTTGGCTTACCCTGTTTTAGAACAACTGCAAATGCATGCGACTAACTTTGTTGTTACTAGTTGGGTAAGTGATTTTGCTAGCTTACAAAATCCTTATATCGAACTTCAATCGCATTCTGATGCAAAGCATACAGGAGGTTGTAGTGGGATTCAACATGGTGGATTGTTTAACTGTATTGATTATGAAAGTGGTTTAAAAGATGTACGCTTATCAAGTGAAAAACTTGCAGATGCGTTTGTTTTCTGTTATCCTTTTGGGGATGTTGATGAAAACATGAAAAAGATATTACATGAAGGAGGCTATCGTTTAGCCTTTACAACGAAATTTGGCTATGCTAGTGCAGGCATGGATAAATTAGAATTACCTAGAGTAAGAGTTTCAAAAAATACAAGTGTAGAAGCATTTATGAGATTATTGGAGGGATAACGATGGCAGAAAAAAGAGATTATTATGAAGTCCTAGGCATTAAAAAAGGGGCAAGTGATGATGAAATCAAAAAAGCGTATCGAAAGATGGCTAAAAAATACCACCCAGATGTAAATAAAGAAGCTGGAGCGGAAGAAAAGTTTAAAGAAATTAATGAAGCGTATGAAGTGTTAAGCGATTCACAAAAGAAAGCAACCTACGATCAGTTTGGTCATGCAGGTATGGATGGTGCTAGCTTTGGTGGACAAGGTTTTGGTGGACAAGGCTTTGGTGGCTTTGAAGATATTTTTGGCTCTTTCTTTGGAGGAGGTTTTGGTGGTGGATCACGCCGCCAACAAAGTGGTCCTCGCAAAGGAAATGATCGTTTTATGCAAATGCGTATTGATTTTATGGATGCCATCTTTGGTAAAAGTGAACAAATTACTTTAGAAGTAGATGAACAATGTTCACACTGTCATGGTAGTGGTGCAGAAAGTGCGAGTGATGTAGAAACTTGCCCAACCTGTCATGGTAGTGGAAGAGTGATTACTCAACAGCGTACAGCATTTGGTACATTCCAAAGTGAATCTGTTTGTCCAGAGTGTCATGGAACAGGTAAGAAAATTAAAAAGAAATGTCATAAATGTAATGGAAGAGGATATGAACATAAACGTGTTAAGTTAGATATTAAGATTCCAGCAGGAATTCAAAGTGGTCAGCAAGTACGAGTTTCAAATAAAGGGGAACGTGGTATGAATGGAGGACCAAATGGAGATTTATACATTGAAATCTTAGTTGGACGTCATAGTAGTTTTGTGCGTGATGGTAATGATATTCGTATTTCGATTCCTATTAGTAATGTCGATGCAACGTTAGGTTGTGAAGTAGATGTTCCAACGGTCTATGGTGATGTGTCATTGAAGATTCCAGCAGGTACACAAAGTGGAACACAGATGCGTTTAAAAGGAAAAGGTGTAAAATCAGCAAGAGGTGGACAGGGAGATCAATATGTAGAGATTAAAGTTGAAATTCCTACGAAACTTTCTAAAGAAGAAAAAGACCTTTATGAAAAAATAAGAAATGCTAGTAAAAAAGGGGATTCACCTTTTGAAAAGTTTAAAAAAGCATTTCGTTAAGTAAAAGAGAAAAACTGGGTGTAGGCTCAGTTTTTTTACTATTTTAATGACATACTTAAAGAGTGTTTATACAAAAAAACAGCGCTGTTTTTTTGTATAAACTGTAAGCGATTACTAAAAAAGATTATTTTTTTGATACGTCGACCATAAACAAAAAAATCAAGAGTTGTTTTATCTTTTTTTCGTGCTATGATGAAAATATATTAGGAGGATTTATATACATATGAATCGTTTTGGAAACAAAGTTATGTTGATTACTGGAGCTACTTCAGGAATCGGAAAAGCAGTTGCATTGCGTGCAGCGATGGAAGGGGCAACAGTAATTGCTGTTGGACGTAATGAAGAAAGAGGGAATGCGGTTGTTGATGAAATCGCAAAGGAAGAAGGAAAAGCAGTATTTATGAAATGTGATGTAAGTGATGTCGAACAAGTAAAACAATTATTTACAAACATTCAAGAAAAATACGGTAAGATTGATGTTGCAATTAATAACGCAGGGGTTGTTGGTGCAAGTAAAACAGTAGAGGAATTAGCTGATGATGATTGGTTAAATGTGATTAATGCTAATTTAAATTCATGTTTTTACTGCTGTCGTGAAGAAGTGAAATTAATGAAAGAAAACGGTGGTGCTATCGTGAATGTGTCAAGTGTTGCAGGTATGAGAGGATTCCCATCTGCTGCAGCATATGTAGCTAGTAAACATGGTGTTAGTGGATTAACAAAAGCCGTTGCTGTAGATTATGCAACGAAAGGAATTACATGTAATGCCATCTGTCCTGCAGGAACGGATACACCACTTAAAGAAAGAAGTTCAGCTGGTATTAAAGAAAGAATGGCTGAATTAGCTGCACAAGGAAAAGATCCTATGGAATGGTTAAAAAACTCTATGCTATCTGGAAAAACAGAAACATTGCAAAAACGCAATGCAACACCAGAAGAACAAGCTGCAACGATTCTTTACTTTGCAAGTGATGAAGCAAGACATATTACTGGCTCTATTGTAGCGAGTGATGGTGGATTTACTACTTACTAGAAATTATTAAATGTAAAAGCTATCTAATACATTGTTTTGTATAGATAGCTTTTTTATAGAAACGTTAAGATATTCATGGCATTAATTCTTTTTTAATTCATAAACGGCTAATCTATCTTTTAACATTCCAACGATTTGTTTTCTAATATCTAATGGCTCAATAACCTCACAAAAATTAAGGTATTGGATAGCAAAATATATGATACCCTGTTTAGAGGAATTCAAACTAGCAAAAAAATAGTTGTTATCATGTACATCTGGATTAATCATAATATCATGTCCAAATTGATCGATTAAATCATCAAGCATTCGCTTATGGCAATATAAGGTTACTTTGCATTCATCATCGCTGAACATAAATTTTTTTCCTTTAGCATATACATAAGGATCAAAAGATTTCTTTAAAGGATCTACTGCTTGTTGCGTGATTTTAATGTTTTTCATTTTATCAATGCGATAATGACTTAAAGTTGTGTGATTGATTCCTTTACAGATAAGATATAAATTATCATTTTCTTGAATGATGTGATAGGGATGTACGGCATAATTATGTTCTCTTTTAGGTATTAGTTTCTTTGTGAAATCGTATGTTAAATATTGAAATTCAATGATTTTTCTTTGTTTAATCGCATCGTTTAATAGTTCAATATTATAAAGTAATTCTTTATTTTTAGTTTTTTTGTAATTGGCGATATATACTTGGTTTTTAAACTCTTTTCTTTTGTATTTACTTTGCTTTGCACAAAGCTTGTCGATCATCTCTGAAGATGCTTTTTCAGGGATATAATGTGCAGAATGAATACAATTACACAATAATTGAATTTCACTATTTTCAAACTCACGATCAATTAAATAATATCCTTTACGATTGTCAAGATAAGTGCTAATATCAATGCCGAATTGGATTAAAGCCTCTACATTGTTGATGATCGTACGCTGACTTACCTCGATATCGTATTTTGTTTTTAATAATTGAATAATTTGTGAATTGCTTAAAATATGATCTTCATCACTAACATTTTTTAATATTTCATAGATTGCTAATGCGTAAATTCTAGTATCTGCCATAATAATTACCTTCCTATTTTATATAATCATATCATAAACTATTCGATATATAAAATTTTGTATAGCGTTTTAATTATAATAAGAGATATACAGGAGGAATTAAGTTTATGGTTTATATTACAATTACAGGTATGCAACATTATTTTGGTATAGAAGCTTTTAAGATTGGACAAAAGATAATGTTAGAAAAAGATGTGGAAAATGATTATGATAGTGAAGCAGTAAGGGTGCTAAGTGAAAGTGGAAATAAATTGGGGTATGTAGCTAATAGTGTGTATACTGTTGCAAAAGGAACGCATAGTGCAGGTTGGATAGGACATTTGATTGAAGAAGATAAAAGGTTAGCTAAAGTTATGTTTATTACAGGGCATTCAGTAATTGCTGAAATTGTAGAAAAGGAAAGTGTGGTATAGAGATAGTCAAATGATGAAGAAAAAAATCATGTTGAAAAATTAAAATCATCGCTTTGATTATAAACAGCATTTAATGTTATTTGAAGTTATTAATTTTATGAATCATTTTATAATGTAGATAGATTTTTAGCTTGTTGAAATAGGAGGTTACAACTTTATGACAGTGTATAATGATGCTAGTTTATATGTATCTTTTGATGAACAGAAAGTGTATAATAAAAGAAAATACATCATTTTACATGTAATTAGATAAGAGGAGGAATTAGATGGGAAGATATGTGTTAGGAATCGATATTGGGATTACGAGTGTAGGATATGGAATTGTAGACGTTGACACTAATACCTTTGTCGATTATGGTGTTCGCTTATTCAAAGAAGGAACAGCCGCAGAAAATGAAACGCGACGTAGTAGAAGAGGTGGACGTCGGTTAAAATCTAGAAGAACAACAAGAAAAGAGGATATGAGAAAATTATTACAGTCATATCATATCATTGATGATGGTTTTAGAAGCTTGGATAATCCTTATGATGTTCGTATTAAAGGTTTATCACAACCATTAAATAATGATGAATTAGCGACAGCAATTTTTCATATTTTAAAACATAGAGGCAATAGTCTAGAGATGGTTGAAGAAGATGAAGCAAAAGCTAAAGAATTGGGTACTACAAAGGCGATTTTAAAAGAAAATGACCAGTTATTAAAAGATGGTTATTTTGTTTGTCAAATTCAAAAAATGCGATTTGATGAAATAGGAAAAATAAGAGGTAATATAAATAATTTTAGAACAGCTGATTATGTAAATGAAATGCAAAAAATATTCTCTAATCAAAATGTTTCTGATGAATTAAAAGAGAAAGTACTAGCGTTGATTCAAAGGAGAAGACATTATTCAGATGGACCTGGAAGTTTTATTTCACAGACACCTTATGGTGTTATCTACGATGAAAATGGCAAGATTTTAGTTGGAATGATTGATAAAATGCGTGGGAAATGTAGTGTTTTTCCCGATGAATTTAGAGCTGCAAAAATGTCTTATACAGCTGAATTGTTTAATTTTCTGAATGATTTGAATAACCTATCTGTAAATGATGAAAAATTGACAAAAGAAGAAAAAGAAAAAGTCATTGGAATAATTAATGCAAAAGGGAGTATTACTCCTAAACAATTAGCTAAGCTATTAGGTGTCGAATTATTAGATATTAAAGGGTTTAGAATTAATACTAAAGAAGAACCAATTTTGACTGAGTTCAAAGGGTATAAGTTATTATTAAAATTGTTCAAATCACATGGAAAAGAACAGTTGCTAGAAAATAAGAATTTGCTAGATGAAATTATTGACATTTTAACAAAATCTAAAGAAGTGAATGAACGATATGAATTGATCAACTCTTTAAATACTGAAATTGGAAAGGATTTAAGTACGGCTTTGTCAAATGCTAGAGGAGTTAGTGGTTATCATTCTTTATCGGCTAAAGCAATGAAAATAATCAATGATGAAATGTTGCTTACTAGCATGAATCAAATGCAAATTATTCATTCTTCTAATTTGGTAGTGAACGAAAAGCACAATTTAAAAGGACAGAAGAATATATTTGCGGATGATGAAGCAATTTTAAGTCCAGTTGCAAAACGTGCACAAAGAGAAGCTATGAAAGTGATTAATCGTCTTCGTGAAATATATGGCGAATTTGATAGTATTGTCATTGAAATGACACGTGATAAAAACTCAGATGATCGAAAGAAACGTATACGTGATAACCAAAAGTATTTTGAAGGAAAAAATAAAGAAGTTATAGACTTGGTTGGTGAAAATACTCATTTAAACGCAAAAACAAAGCAAAAAATTCGCTTATATATCGAACAGAATGGAAAATGTTTATATACAGGAGAATCGTTAGATTTACGTTTAATTATTAATGATCCTACCGCTTATGAAATTGATCATATTTTGCCAATTTCTGCTTCTCTTGATGATTCTATGAATAATAAAGTGTTAGTTACACATCAAGCAAATCAAGAAAAAGGGAATTTAACACCAATGATGGCATTCCGTAAACACCGCTTTACGAAAGGCAATATAGAAGTCTTTAGAAAAAATGTATTAGCATTAAAACAAAATAAAAACATAACATCGAAAAAGGCTGAATATCTGCTTTATGATAAAGATTTAACACAATTTAGCAATATGAGAGATTTTATTAATCGAAATTTAGTAGATACAAGTTATGCTTGTCGTGTTGTATTAAATACATTAAATGATTATTTTAAACAAAACGAGATAAATACAAAAGTACATACAATTCGAGGAAAGGCGACTAGTCAGTTTAGAAATAGAATAGGTTTCAAGAAGGATCGAGATGAAGATTATTCCCATCATGCAATTGATGCATTAATAGTAGCTTCTTTAAAGAAACAAAAAGTAATTAGTGATCTTTTAGCTACGTATAAATGGAATGATGTTTATGATGAAAAAACAGGAGAAATTAAATTAGTATCTGATGATCAATACTTTGATGAAAAATATATTGCTTTTCTAAGTGAATTAAAAAATCTAAAAGTAAGAAAGTTTTCTCATAAAATTGATACAAAAGCTAACCGTTCTATTGCTGATGAAACTATTTACAGCACAAGGATAATTGGCGAAAGTGAAAAAGTAGTTAAGAAACACAAAGATATATACGATACGAAATTTACAGCATTGGCTGATGATATTCTCAATAAGGAATACGCAAACAAGTATTTAATGGCAATTCATGATCCACAAACTTTTGATATTATTATCCAATACGTTCAGCATTGGTTTGAAATGTTTAAAGATGATAAAACCAAAGTAATTTATAATAAAAAGGGAAAGATAGAATGTAAGCACAATCCATTAACAGATTACAAAGAAGAATTTGGCTTATTAAAGAAATACTCGAAAAAGGGAAATGGATCAGAAATTACGCAGATGAAGTATTTTGATGGTGAACTAGGGAATTGTTTATCTATCACACACAAGTATGATACAAAAAACAAGAATGTTGTATTACTTCAAATTTCGCCATATCGAACTGATTTCTATAAAACAAAAGAAAATGTTTATAAATTTGTGACAATACGATATAAAGATGTAAAATATGTTTCATCAAAAAAGAAATTCGTAATTGATGCAAATTGGTATTTTAACGAAAAAATTAAAAAGGGTATTATGGAAGACGCTGAGTTTGTTTGTTCTTTCCATCGAGACGAATTGATTGGAATTACTAAAGTTGCAGGTGAGAAGAAAATTTATTTCGATGCCAACATAGACGACAGAGATTTATGTGATGGAATAACCCCTGAAATTCTTAAATTTACAGCGACAAATGACGATAAGATGAATAAAATAGAAGTTAAACCAATCTATAAGTATGAACCAAAGCGATTAATGCCTACGATTACTAAAAAGATAATTAAAATTACAAAATATTCCACAGATGTTTTAGGAAATTTATACGAAGTGAGAGATTCGGTATTGAAATTAGAGTTTTGATAGGTTATAATAAAGATGGTCAAAGTCTAACAAAATTTAATATGACCTAACAAAACAAGGGTTTATCCCGGAATCAAGGTTCTTCGGAACCTTTTTCTTTTATATAAATATGGGTCATCGTATTTTATATGTAGAGAAGAGTAATGAATTTCATTTATATTTAGATAACCTTAAAATAGAAAATGAAAAAGGAGAATTACTCTTTCCTATATCAGATATACTTATTTTAGTTGTTGATAATTATAAATCTAAATTAACAGTACAGTTAATAAATAAATTAACAGAATATAATGTTTGTACTATATTGTGTGGAGTAGACCATTTACCAAAATCATATATAATGCCAATGAATGGACATTATTCACAAAGTGGGAATATTCAATTGCAATTAGCATGGACAGATGAAATGAAAAGTAAAATTCATAAAAGAATCATACAGGCAAAAATATTTAATCAGATTGACAATTTAAAGAAAAATCATTGTAGTGAGACAGTAATTCAAAAATTAACACAATTCATGATGGAAGTAGATGATGGAGATACTGGGAATAGAGAAGGATTGTCTGCTAAAATGTACTTTAGAGAACTTTTTGGAGATGGATTTGTAAGGTTTGATGAAGATGTTATTAATGCTGGATTAAATTATGGTTATAGTATTTTTAGATCTCTAATTACGTCAATTGTTGTCTCAAAAGGATATCTACCAAATATTGGTTTCTTTCATAAAGGAAAGACAAATATGTTTAATCTTAGTGATGATTTAATTGAAGTGTTTCGTCCTATGGTTGATGATTATGTATATAATAATATGAAAGATGAAGTAATTTTCAAGGAAAAGCATCGTGATGATTTAATCAAATTAGTTCTTTTTAAAACAAAAATAGATGATAAATTTCAAACTGTATATAATGCAATTAACTTATATATAGAATCAATTTTAACTTGTATTGAGTATAATGATTTGTCATATTTTGTATTCCCATCAATTAGAATTATAGAAAATGATTTATAATTTTATGAGATTAGTTTTATTTTTTGATTTACCAATGACTACGAAATCGGAAGTGCGTATTTATAATCAATTTAGAAAATATTTGATTAAAAATGGTTATATTATGATGCAGTATTCAGTTTATTGCAAACTCTTTCCAAATAGAGATGCAGCTGTAAAACACGTTCAAATTTTACGCAAAAATATCCCTCAAAAAGGACATATACGTATTATGGTTGTTACAGAAAAACAATTTTCTAGAATAGAGATTATTGTGGGTGGAAAATCAAATCAAGAAGAAATAGTGGGAAGTAGCTCATTTATAAAAATATGAAAAAATTTAAATTTATTAATGAGGGAATTACAAAAGAAATGAATGTTGAAAAAATAAAAATAATTAAAGGACAAGATTATCATTTGAAGTATTTACTATATCAAGTTATCAGA
>SAAR01000526.1 GCA_009916335.1 Erysipelotrichia bacterium
ATCCTAGATCGTGCAGGGTAGTTTGTCGTTCTTGCAAAAACTTCTATAGCATCTGCATCTTCGTAGGGTATTTGCCTTGCATAAGATACAACAATCTCTTCATCTTCGAATACTTTTAAAAGTTCTTCTATAAGATGCTCATCATAAGGCAACGCATCTTGTGTCATAAAAAGATAAAAATCTGCTTCATATTTTAATGCGAAATTGCGAGTATTGGCATGATTGAAAGTTGTTTTATCTATCTTTGCAACTTCAAAATTACCAGGAGATATAGGATTTCCTGAGTTGATTAACAGCATGGAAGACTTCACTGTTTGTACATGTAAAGCAGTAATAGTCTTATTAAAAAAAGAACTTTGAGGGTCGAGAATGGGAATGATCGTTTGGATTTTCATGCATTAACCAATAAACCGATATTGCGGATAAAGCCATTTTTCCATAGTTTATATTTGATGATAACCTTTATCTTTTTAAACTTGCTAAAGCTATTAAAATCTTTCAGTACTAAAAGCATTTCTTTTGAGTTATGATCAAGCTTATCTTCATACATATAAAGAAATATCTCTGCTTGCGCTAGATATCTATCTAAATTCGGCCTCTCTATAAACTTTTTAACAAAATAACCCCATCCATAGTTTTTAGCTCCCGTGTCATTGGTGCCATGTTGCCTATAAAGCATCAAAGGCTCATCGATATAGCCTATCTTCCCAAATGCTGATGCAACCATAGCCATCCACCAATCATGCATTATGGCTTCATGAGGGATAGTTTTCACATTTTCTGCTAATGCTCTATTTATCATTACAGTGCATCCTGTCACAACATTGTGCAGTAAAAGATGGTTGAGGCTATCTCTTGTTGGATCTATATGTTGATAGCTCCAAAAAGAAGAAGCAATCACATTTAACTTTTCATCAACAACATTAACATCGCTATGAACTAAAAGAGGAAGTGATGGATGACTTTTTTCAAACTCTTTCATTTTTAGATATGTTTTCTCAATTTTTTCTGGCGACCATATATCATCTTGGTCAGCAAACATGATGTATTCATACTTTTCTGACGATTGTAATGCTACATTCAAAAGTGTAGAAAAGCTTTTTTTAGCACCGAAATTCTGCCTATCTTTTAAAATAGATACTTTATTTATCTTATCTGAAAACTTTTGAAGTATCACAAGTGTATCATCGCTAGAACCATCGTCTCGAACTATCAATTCCCAGTTCTGATATGTTTGTTTTTCTAGTGAAATTAAAAAATCTTCAAGATACAGTGCCCCATTATAAGTTGAAAGTAAAATGACTAACTTCATCGAAAAGGTTTATACGCTTTTTTTTGAGCTAATTCTAGCATCTCTCTATCCCCACTACTATCACCATAAGCATAAATATATTCATATTCTTCAAGATTGTATTTCCCTTTGATACGATTGACTTTTTCAATGCCATAGCAGTTTTTTGTGAGCAACCTACCAGTTATGATACCATCTAATACTTCTAATCTTGTTCCAATGAGTTCTAAACCATTTTTCTCACACCAAGGATGGAGCCAGCATTCAAGTGATGCAGAAACCACAACTACTCTATGGCCATTGGTATGGTGCCATTGGATTTGTTTCATCGCATCTTCTCTTACAATGCTATCTATGTGTTCTAATGAATATTGTTTAGCAACTTCGATAAAAGACTTTTCACTCATCCCTTTAAAAAAGTATGAAAGCATCATTTGTTTAGCTTTATAATTTGGAATGACTTTTAGTTTGTACAAAAAAAGTACAGGAGAAAGCACTACCAACCCTTGCATAAATTTAAAATTTCCTACAACAAATCGAATAAACTTTAATAAACTATCATCGGTTGTAATGGTTCCATCAAAATCAAAAAAGGCTATCTTCATGGGGTTAAATACTCATTTTTTTAAACATAAATTCTGGAACATGTTTGATAATAAGTATAATAAGCTTCCAAATGCATTTAGTATACAGTACATCTTTACCTTTTTGTTGTGCTCTAAAGATATCGCGAGCCACATCTTCTGGCTCTGCTGTTAACTTTGCGGGCAAGTCGAGCCCTTCTGTCATCTTAGTATTGACAAATCCTGGCTTAACGGTCAATACTTGTACACCACTTCCATGTAATCGATTTCGAAGCCCACTTAGATAAGCACTAAAGCCAGCCTTTGCACTCCCATAAATATAATTGGCTTTTCTTCCACGGTCTCCTGCAACAGAGCT
>SAAR01000527.1 GCA_009916335.1 Erysipelotrichia bacterium
TCCAAGCATTTATACTATGCCAGCTTCTGTGCACCATTTTTTAACAATCTCTGAATACTTATTAAACGCTACATAATCCGCATTGGTCTTACTAGCGATTCCTTTACGAAGAGCAGCTTCACGTGCATCATCGTCAAATTCAGCACGAATGAAGGATGCTACAACTCTGTCACGAGTAACAGGATGTTCAACCCTTACAACTAAAGCTGAAACTTGATTGTCAGCTTCTTCTTGTACATTGAGGTGCACTAGGCTATGCCCTGTACCTAAATCCTGAATAGTTTCAGGAATTGAATCGAAAATAAGTTTTTCCATAATTTTTTTTAATTAAATTGTTCCCTCAAAATAATAACCTCTATCCTGGAGTATAACCACATCTGTAAGAGGTAATTCAGATCTGTCTACTTTTTCCAAGACGTTAATCAAATATTGATAGCTACCACAGATAAATAATTTCTCTCCTCTGTATAGTATCTGCATATCTACACGCATCCTGTCATTCTTGATAGATGGCAATATGCGAAAATCAAGTATTTCGATTTTTTCTCCTACAACTTTATCAACCTTTACCTTACGACCGTCAAATGGTCGCTCTATTTTTATTCCTAAATTCGCTAAACTACCCATATGATTGTTATCATTTGTTATTGTTTTATCAATTAAATTGCGGCTATTGCAATGTTTCATGATTCCCATGTAGCTTGCCATAGACGTTGGATTATGACGTTTTTTTATCATTGACTTTTTTATGCTTTTCCTCATTTTTGTGTAGCCTGAAAAAAACACATAACCGCACATATCAATGCCATCTTTAACACGACCAATTTTTCGGTTGTCCTTTAGTTCTAGTTTCAGATTGTACCATAAAAAGTTTCTAATGCCCCACATTATACGATGTAAGTCCTGTTTTGAATCTGATAATATCAGAATATCATCGGCATATCTAAAGTAATGTTTAACTCTTAATTCTTGCTTAATATATCTATCAAGCGAACGAAGTATAACATGACTAAGCAACTGAGAGTCTGGACTACCGATTAACAATCCCTTATGGCTATAATTCATTTCGTCAAGTAACCAAAGCAACTCTTTATCCTTGCAATCACGCCTGTAACATAATGCCAATATATCATTATCAACTGATTCATAGAACTTTTTAATATCCAATTTCAAATAATAAACCGACTCCGGCAACAAGATAGCTCTTTTTATCTTTTTGCTCATATTAAATACTTTTTTTCGGCTTGTAATACCTCTACCTGGTATACAATTATAAGCATCATATGTAAGGCTCTTAATCCATTTATCTTGCATAATATTAAGTACGCAATGCTGTACATTTCTATCAGGATAAAATGGTAATTTATTAATTTTTCTAACTTTACCATTTCTTGTAACCTTTTCAAAAACAACAGACTTGCTAACCTTATACTTATGCTCACTTAGCATCAAGCTAAGCTTATGATTCAAGTTGTCTTTATTCTTGTAATAAGTAGCAACCTCCTTACGTCTGCTTTTCCCTTTTTTGGCTTTTTCAGCCGCTTTTTCGATGTTGCTTATTGATCGCAATTCACCGTACACATTGCCCACTCGTTTCATTAATCCGTGTAAGTCGCCTTTACTAATTTTCGTTATTACTACTAATAAGCAGCTACTCTCTATATAGCAGCATGTCTTTTGTTTTTTGCCTTACTGGCAAGGCTCTCATTGTCGCAGCGTAATAAGTTATATACACGTTAGCTGCCAGCGATATTCGTATTCGTATTCGTGGGCGCATTATTCGCATTCGCATTGCGCGAAGAAGCATTGCTGTTATTCGCATTACCACCAAAATACACACCAAAAATGAGCCGCCTTTTTTCAACCTACCACAGAAATACTGTGGTAGGATTTATATTAAATTCGCCATCCTTACGGATGTGTGCGCACTAAGTCAGAGCCACACGGAAGCCGCCAGCGATATACGTATCCGTACGCGTGGGCGCAAAATTCGCACTCGCAATGCGCGAAGAAGCACTGCCGTTATTCGCATTACCACCAAAATACACACCCTTACGTGCTTTTTTCCCAGCGGTTGCAGAGCCTAATCTATATGAATAAGCACATTCACCTGTATGTAATGAGCCGCCATGAGTCTTTATGATAAGTGAATTATTATTCATACGTAACGTCCAACCTTCACCATTCGCAATTTGTTGCACCTTATCGTATGAATCTTCAAAGACATATTTC
>SAAR01000087.1 GCA_009916335.1 Erysipelotrichia bacterium
AATTTTAGATATATTACTAAAGAAATTAAAAACCAAGTCCACATCGAACTAACAAAAGCAATAGCTGCCCCCAATATTCCATAATATTCTACCAGTGGATTAGAAATCAATATGGATAATAAACAAGAAATTGCAAATGAAATTACGAGATACTTTTGCTTCCTCAAAACAGTAAGCATGTTATCACAAATGGTTGCAAAGGTACTCGCAATTCCCCCAAGCATTGTTATAATAAAGCTAAGCCAGTATTTATTAAGATTCGTTCCATAGAGAATATTTAATACCGGAATCCCCAATACTATTCCCCCAACCAAAACTAACACAGCCAACCCGACAACCATTTTAACGATACGCTTCTGATATTGTTTAAACTGATTATAGTCCCCAGCTCTTCTATATATTGCCAACTGAGTTATCATGGGTCTAAACAAAATCAATAAAATATTCATTGAAAAAACAGGCATAAATAAAATGTTAAAATCTCTTTGAACACCTATTCCTATAACACCTCTCTCAAAAAAAGTATTGAGAGCATATTTAGGTTGATTATAGATAGTAACAAGTAAAAATGCATTAATAAATAACGGCAAGCATTCTAATAATATATTTTTAATGGCTTTCAAATTAATTTCTTCTTTGATAACCCTCGTAAATTGAAACAAATTCGGAATATCAAAAAAGAAAACAAATAAATATGAGCTAATTACTAGATAGATTAATGAGAGTAGCAGGTTATCGGTCATAAACAAACCAATTCCAAATGTCAAAATCACAATAGAGTTTCTCAAAAAAAGTGATTTACCTGCAATATCTAGCCGAGCATTTTGTTGGAACAATCCTTGAAAAACATCCGATAGAGCATCACTTCCACGATACAAACATATTAGGAAAATACAAGCAGATTTTTGAAATTCATATTTAGACAGAAAAATATAGCTTAAAGCAAGTAATAGCATAATAGTTATTGTTATAAGCCTTGTTGCAAGATACTGGCTAAACGAAAACTTTTTCGAAACATCAGTCGCTTGATAATCTCTTACCTGAAAACTAGCAATGATTACAAAAAGATTTGCTACTGCATAAGCAAAACTAAAAATATCAGCCTCTAATTCCGTCAACAAACGTGTTACTAGTAACAATAAAAATATTGATATTGCTGCTGATGAAACACTTCCTAATAAATTCCAAATAAATATTGTTTTTGGTGGTACTATTCTGCTCTTCACACTATTTTCCTCTTGTTTATTATCCATTATCCCTAATTTTTAAATAGAGATTTCTTTACCATCTTAAACACGCTTACAATCCCAACTGATATTATCTTTAGTGTTCTTCTCAGTCCAATTTGTAAAAATTCCTTTTCTTCAATAATTAAACGCAATTCCCTTTCGCTGGAAAAACTAATCTTTTCCAATATTGGACTCACATTTTCAGTATTCTCGACCACTGCATAATCGTTTGATAAATCCCACGCGCTATAAATAAATAATATTGGAACTAGCAATGATCTAACTTCTTTTGAAAAATCAATGTTTCTAAATTCTTCCTCAATCTTATTAAAGTGTTCTGTTTTTATCCAATACCAACTTACTTCTTCTCCAATTATATAAGGTACTTTATAAAAATCAACTTTCTTAGTTCTCACAAGTGATTCATAAAGTATGTTCAATTGACGAATGAGTTCTGGATTGCCCTCTCGAAGACTTTTTCTATCATATCTTTGATTAGTTGTTAAGTCTGGAATAACTACAGCCAAATTAGATTGGGATTCAAAATTAGAAATCACTGTATCAAATGATGTAAAAAACATTTTCCTCAACTGATACCTGTCAATAATATCCTCTACAGAATATTTTATTTCCTTTGATTGTTTGACAGTTATATGAGCAAGATATTTGGCATTTCCCATATAGTTTTTTACTATTTCAAAAATATGCAATTCATCTGTGACTTTTATAATCTGAGCTCTCAATTGGTAGGTGAACAAATATCTCTCAACTATAATACACTTATTTGAAAAATCAGCTTCTGGCAATGTTATTAGTAACTGGCACCTATCGGCTATTTTGCATAACTCTTCAATATACTCTTCAAAAATAGATACTGATTCTATGTGAATATGAAAAAGTACCGACGTCGAAGATAGAACGGTTTCCGTCGTTTGCGATACCCGTATTTGAGGAATGAAACTCGTACCCGGAATAATTATCTGTCTCAAATGCCTTTCGATTAATTCAACTGGATATTTCGTTTTCATCCTAATAAGATGTAATAAAGAGTATATTCTATCTGGATATTCAGTAAAACTCTTTATTTTTATGAATGGAACATTATTTTTAAGTATAACTTCTGGATATTCTAGTGTAACGTTACTATTTTCAAGGGTTTTACAACAAATGGACGTATCTAATACACACTTATAGCTATAGCCCTCTAATAAAAGTATTTTCGTCAATCGGCTCTCATATAATTTTATAACATCTTGAATATCTGTTAAATCACTTACAGATGACCAAAATCCAACAAATGCTTGACTCTGCAAGATTCGCTTTTTAAATACCATAAAATATGACTGTAAATGTTCAGGGACAACTACACTATCTATTTTTGTCTCTAAGTGATTGGTCATCCCCCAAAAATCTACATTAACATCACTGTCAAATTGACTATAATAATCCTCTAGGTTCCAGAGGGGGCCGAAACATGTATCATTCATCAGAGTTACCGAATCATATTGATAAATTGTTACTTGATTCAGCCCTTCTTTCCATGCCGCAAAATCATAACCAATATTATCTCTTTGGATAAAAAAATCAATCAGTCGTTCCGACTGTAAATATTGTACTTTGTCCTTTGAAACATGGCTGTTAGAAACAAAAACTATGTCTGAATAAATACTTCGTATCGACTTTAATTGATAATAAATATATTCACTGACTACATTATATTTATTATAGTGAACATATACCAACAAATGCGACATTCTGCCTCCGTTATATTTTATTAATCTAGTAGCTCCCATTGGCTATTTCTCTGAATAAAACCGGTTGCTGCGTCTTCCTCTGCAATATTATCAGTGCTAAACTTCCTACTAATAATAATAGCTGGTGTGTCAGAAGTCTTGGCAAATAATAATGGCTGCTTATTAGTATTTCGTACTGACACCGCCATTTTTAATTTTGCCTGATTAATTGAAGGTAGCTTACATTTCACTCGGAAAAACTTCTCGCCTTTGCCAAACGTTTTTAAATCCATAGAATTGTCGTTATATACATCAAAATGACGTTCTAAATCTAAAAATGTAAATGCAACATGTGTTTCAATATCTTCTAAAACCGTATATCTAAACTCGATTTCAATTGATTCATCTGGTTCAATTTGATTTTTTGAGACCAAGTTAATCTGCAAATCTTTTACAATACCACTCTGATGCAGAGGTTCTTCGTTTTCTGTAACTTCGCTTATTGAGGCAAGCACATTATCAAAACTGTATTGATTAGCTACGTCATCAGGTTCTCCTAATGCCTTGACGTATCCTTTCTCTATAAGAAGAGCTTTATTACAATACTTTTTCACAGCTCCCATATCATGGGTGACAAGAATGGTCGTTTTTCCACTTTTTTTACGCTCTAGGAAATAATCATTACATTTACGCTGAAAGGCCTCATCACCGACTGCTAGAACCTCATCAAGTATCAGAATATCTCCTTGAGCTTTTATGGCAACTGAAAAGGCTAAACGTACTTGCATACCACTAGAATAATTTTTCAGCTTTTGATTCATGAATTCACTTAATTCCGCAAATTCAACAATATCATCATACATTGCATCAATTTCTTCTGCAGTAAATCCTAGCATCGCACCGTTTAGGTATACATTTTCCTTACCAGTTAGTTCCGGATTAAAACCAACACCAAGTTCAATAAAAGAAACCAATTTACCATCCACAGCTACAGTCCCTCTTTCAGGAACATATATTTGAGATAAAATTTTTAACAGTGTTGACTTACCAGATCCATTGCGACCAACAATTCCAAAAAAGTCCCCTTTTTCAACTTCGAAACTGATATCCTGCAAAACATTATATTCCACGTAGCCTTTAATTCCTTTAAAAAGATTAACTAATGTAGTTCTTAAACTCTGACTACTCTCCGTTGGAAGTTTAAAACTCTTGCTAACATGTTCTACCTTTACAGCAATATTCTTATTTTTTACCATTACAAAATCTCCGCAAACTTTTTAGCATTTTTTCTAAACACAGTTATACCCAATAGGTAAATAACGACTGGAAGAATGTACGGAATTGCCACAATAAAAGGATTTTCTATCAATTCACTAACTGTAGTATTCCCAGAATAAACGATAAAATGTCTCAAGTCTTGAATAATTTGTGCAACAGGATTCAACATCATCAACTTAGCAAATGTTACTTGCCCTCGCTGTAAAATGAACGTTAATGAATAAATAATTGGTGTTGCATACATTCCAGCTTGTAAAAACACTTCCCAAATTGGACCAATATCTCTAAATTTTACAAATAATGAAGATAAAATGAAAGCTATACCTGTTGCTAGTAATGCCAATTCAAAAAACAAAGGGATAATAATAAAAATAGACCAAGTAAGAGGAACCCCGTTAATGGCAGCAAATACAAATACAACTATTAAATTAATAGCATAATTAATTGCTGCTCCTGCAACTGAAGAAAAGACAATAATTTCTTTCGAAAAATTCAATTTACGCAACAAATCTCCACGAGAAACAATGGACATCATTCCCATGTTGGTTGCTTCAGTAAAAAAGTTCCAGGTTACCATACCTAACAATAACCCCACTGCATAATGAGGAGTTCCGTCATCAAAACGCAAAAAGCGGACAAATACTAAATACATAATTGTAAAAAGTAATAATGGCTTCAAAATCGACCAAAGATGCCCAATGAGAGAACCTTGGTAACGTAATTTAAAATCTGTTTTAATCATCTCTCTCAAGAGTATTTGATTTTCTTTATTAAATAAATTCATAACTATTCCTTATATGCAAATTTTGTCACAATCAGTGTTGTGAATACTAATGTATGGAAGGCTTTGTTTTTTCTCAATCCATATTTTCTCAAAATCCTGAATCGTTCAATCATTGGTTTGTCCATAATGGTTACAAATGCTTCAATTAACTCTCTATTTGACTGAGATAGAGGCATTTGTAGTAAATGACGGGCTTGTTTTTGACTATTTTTAATCAAGTCCCAATAAACCGCAAATAAAATGTGAGGACGAATCCATTTTTTAAAGCGCTTTGAGAGAGTTCGAGCCCCTAAAACATTATCAGAATGCTGGCGGTACAGTTCCCCTGGTTGATCAATAAACACCAAATTCCCAAAGGCTGATGCAAGTAAGGCTAAGTACCAATCGTGCATGAGTATATCATCGGTCTCTTGCCACATTTCAGCGAGAGCATGATTGATCATGGCGACCCCACCTGTTACCGTGTTTTCGGTCAACTCTTGAACTAATTCAGTATTTGCATGGTGAGATTGAGATTTAACCATGCTTTCAGTCATAATCTCTAAATCTTGATTGACCACTTTTAAATCCATATAAACCATTAAGGGAAGATCAGCTGGATGGTTTTGAGCTTCCTTTAGACTGAGTTCCAATTTATTTGGCAACCAAACATCATCCTGATCACTAAAAAAATAATAGTCAGCCCTATCATGGTTCACGAGTTTGTGAAAACTTTTTATAACTCCAAGATTGTCACTCTTATCACTATCAATAAGATGAATTCGACTATCTTGACGCTCAAAATCCTTAAGGATTTCTTTTGTATTGTCACTGGAACCATCATCACGGATGAAGAGAGTCCAGTCTGTGTATGACTGATCTTGTATAGAACGAATTTGCTCAGCCAAGAACTGTTGACCATTATAGGTCGACATCAAAATATTGACTTTCATCGTAAAAATAATTCCTCGTACTCACGTGCGATTTTTTCCCATGTATAGGCTTCTTGCATGTGTTTTTTTGCAGCTTTTCCAAGCTCAATGGATTCTGCTTGTCCATCTATTTGATCAATCAAATGAGTCAAATTTCCTCCATCTTTGCTCCAATAATGAGCAGCTTGCAGGGCAACTTTTCTGTTAAAATCAACACCTAAAACCAAGTTTTCATTGGTTTGTGCCAAGGCCTCGAGTAGTCCAGGATTTGTTCCACCAACTTCATGTCCATGGATATAGGCACGACACTCCTGTCGAAGATATTTAAGCAGTTCTTGATCGTACACTGTTCCAACAAATTTGATACGTGGATCAGATGCAAAATCTGTCTCCTCTTTGAGCTTTTGGAAATAAGCAGAGCCTTCATGATTGGCTACAATGACCAAATCACGTTTTGTCTTGCTGACCATAAATTCCTTGATAGCTGTTACATAATTATTTTCTGGAACAAAGCGACCAACTATAAGGAAATATTCTTTCTCTTTTATTTTCCATTTTTCAAAATAGTGACGAACCTTCTCTGATTCATTCGTCAGAGTTGTCGGTGTTAAATCTGTACCATATGCTATAAAAGTTGTATTTGTAGCTGAGTATTCAGACTGAAGGTAATCTTCGATACCTTCATTGTCAGCGACAATCAAATCCGCATAACGGACCATCATTTTTTCAGAAAATTTCAGATAACGTTGAATTGGTTTAGCCCATTTTGCACGTTTCCACTCCAAACCATCTGGATTGACAAACAAGGTACCTCCAACAGAGTGAATCATTTTTGCAAAAGGCACTATGAAGCCACCTATGGTATTTCCCAAGATATAGAAAATTGGCCGCTCTATCTGCTGTTTCTTGATGATTTTAAGGGCATAAGTAATCGCCATCATATCATAAGCAATCACACGAGCAGGTCCAAGTTTTGGTGGATTAATGGTAAAGCAATCTGCACCCAGGTAGGTGGAATGCTGATGATGACTTGTATCAGACAAGCACGCCACATGGTAATGAATCTCTTCAGATTCCTGATGGCTGACCAATTGTTGGACAAAGGTCTCAAAGCCACCATATTTTGCAGGCAGTCCACGACTACCGATAATAAAAACGTGTTTCATGAATCCTCTCCATCAAATAGCAGTTCTTCTCATTATACCATTTTTTGAAATAATTTCCTAATTCTATCAGTAGTTTTGGTTTCAGTATCATTTAGGCTTCACACACATGCTTATTTTTTCCATATTCAACTTTTAAATTTAAAAAACAAATTTTGAGTAAATTAGAAAAATTTGTTATAATGTGTACTGGCTTACACATAAAAATATAAAACTTAGAATTGTTAGTAAATATGAAATTAATCAAGCAGCTTATTCACACACTAATCTCCATAGGATTGCTCGGAAGTTTTTTCCTGTATGCACATCTAATTCAAAATGAATTGGGTTCCACAAAAAATGATGGAACTGTAGAAATAATAGCAGAACAACCAAACCAAGTAATAGACAGCATCCAAATTAATGGACGCTATGTTCAATCATCAGAAATTATCAAAAACCAATGGGGATTCAATGATGCTGAGTTAATTCCTAATTTTTCTTCTCTAAGTGAAGATAATTCACTCGTAATTAAATCTTCTTCTTCTGTAAAAACCGTATCCTTTGAGTACTTTGTTAGTGAAAATCCGGTTATTGTAAATATTAAAGTTGGAGGACAATTAGTTGGAACCATTGATACCTCAAATGGAGATAAATATAAAAATTTAGCCTTTTTTAAACTCCCCTCTACTTTACGGATAACTAAAAACAATCAATTTTGGTATCTCCACTTAATAGTCATTGCCTTTGGCATAACCTGCTTTATTTTCAATAAAGCAACCTGGAGAATAAAAAAAAGAGAGATCATTTTCTTAATACTATTATTAATAGTTCAATATATATTCACTACTATTACATTCCCACGGTTATACCGCAATGAATTAGTGCTATTTAATTCGAACTTTAATAAAATAGAAACTCAACAGCTATTAATTTCACTAACTATTCTGATATTTTTTGGTCTTTTCGGATATAAACAACTTAGAGGTCGAGTTTTTAACGCTTTTCAAAGAATTATTCTATTCGTGATTTATCTTTTAGTTCCCATTTTTTCACTATTTCTTATTGAAAATAGCTATTCACAATTCTCTACTCTTTCTCAAAATAGTCTTTTGAATAATCTAATCATTATTGGAATAATTTATCTAATTGTAGCATTAGCAACTTCCCTACGATTAGCAAGCCTCATAATTCTTTCTGCTTCAATCATTATTGGATTAAGCAATCAAATATTGATTGACAACAGAGGAGCACCAATACTGTTTTATAATTTCTTTCAAATTACAGATGGTTTAAACGTAGCTTCAAGTGTAACAGTCAATATCAATAATAGGATTTTACAAAGCATAGTATTCTCTTATATTCTGTTTACGTGCTTTCTTTTCATTCCTAAATTATCTTTACCAAGACTATTACCATCACAAACTTTTTATTCTAGACATGATTTTAAATGGTTTTATCGTTTAAGTAGGATTTTACTAAGTTTCGTAACTTTAATAACAGTATTTCCTTTGATTAATCAAACTGTAGTTTCTAATGCAAATATTTCATTAAATTACTGGCGAATGTACATTACCTACGGTCAATATGGACTTCCACTCTCGCTTGTATCGTTCTACGAAGATAGTAAAATATCAAAACCAGAGGGATACTCGACATCAAATCTTGAGAAACTACTTGAGACATACTCCTCAGATACAGATACTATTACAAGCACAACCAAACCAAATATTATATTTATTCAAAATGAATCTCAGAGTGATCTTTCAACTTTACAAAACTTAAGTATCTCACCAGATCCATTATTAAATCAACATGCTTTATCAGATGACACTGTACATGGAACTCTGAACGTCTCGGTTTACGGTGGTGGTACAGCAAATACAGAATACGAAGTTCTAACAAGCAACGCTATCAGTTTTTTGTCTTCAAATCTATTCCCTTACCAACAGATTATTACTCAAGAACGGCCAAGTTTTGCATCTTATTTAAAGGATAAGGATTATGATACTGTTGCACTTCATCCTCAATCTGGAAATAATTACAATCGACAAAAAGTATATCCTTTACTAGGGTTTACGAAATCCTATTTTTTAGATTCAGAACCTGCAATTAGTGAACTCGCACCACTGACAATTAATAGGGGCTGGCCATCTGATCAATTTCTATTCAACGGAATAAAAGAACTCTATGAACAAAAAGGAGATACTCCATTATTTAGCTTCGTAGTTACCATGCAAGGACATGGTGGATATCCAAGTACTGAAGCTATTTATCCTCGAGAAGTTAGCATTAATGGTTCAACATCCGAATACTTAGCTGAAACAGAATTCCTGACAAGTCTGAAGAAAACAGATGAAGCTTTTGCAGATTTAATTACTTATTTCAGTTCTTATAAAGAACCAACAGTCATCGTTATGTACGGTGATCACCAACCAAGTTTAAGTCAAGAATTTTATTCACAGTTTATGGATGAAAGTAACCCTGCTTCCAAATATTCTACTCCGTTTGTGATTTGGGCGAATTTTGATATCAATGAACGGGAAGCTATAACGATAAGCCCAAACTATCTCGTTCCATATTTAATGAATATACTTTCCGAATCCGAGTACGCACTTCCTAGATCACCTTATCAGCAGTTTTTGAGTGATATGCAACTCGAGCTACCTATCATTACTAGCTGGGGTAATTTAGATGGTAATGGCCAACAAATTGAGGACTTATCAACTCTACCGCTCTACCAAACATATTTACAGCTCGAATACAACAGTGCCGTTGATAAACGACCTTTAGAGGACTTATTTGAGTGATAAAACCTATTCTTTATAAACTGTAATGGGTTGATGAAAATCTAACACCTAGAGAGGACGAAATTCGTTCTCTCTTTTTTGCGATTAGTTCTTTAATTTCAAATTCTAGGCTAAGGAATCAAGGGCCGATTCACTGATACTAAATTTATTCCATATTAATCATTCTAATAAATATTCTTGTCGCTTTTCATTATAAATCTAATTGAGACATTTTTTCAAAACTCAAAAAGACCCCATAATCTCTACAGTGGATTTACCCACTACAGAAATTACGGAGCCAAATTATGTCGCTTTTATATCCACACTAATTTAAATCATATTGTTTTAAACCATATCGCTGTATTAATGACTTTAATTTTTCAGCATATGCTGGATCTGTTGCATAACCTGATGCTAATAAGCTAGTTAACGCTGTTTCATGATTTGTTGCTTGCAAGAAACTTGCATAGTTCTTTGTTCTCCATGCAGTTGAAGTAAAGAAACTACCATAATCAGAAATACTTTCTAAAAGAGACTTGTAAGCTCGGAATTGTTTTTCAACAGTTATTGTTTTTCCATTCACGACTTCTTTTGTTTGAACAGTATATGTATTCCCTTTCCAACTAGAATCTGCCTTGATGCCGAATATATTATAAGCATTTTTTGCCAGCTGAGAGGTACCCCAACCGCTTTCTAGAATGGATTGGGCTAACATTACACTCGTTACAATACTATTTTTTTGAGAAACTTGTTGAATTGCCGGCAATATATTGTTGAAAAATGATTGTTGACCAGTTGTCATCTGACTTTGTTCAGTAGACTTTCTCTGTGTAGAAGTTCCTGATGTGGGTTTACCTCCAACAGCACCATACCAGTTATCAATACCCTGTGCTAGAGCATTAGCCAGTTTCGTTTGATAAGAATCCTGTTTTATCTTCTGCAAATCAGATGGATTATCCATAAATCCAAGTTCAACAAGGATTGCTGGAATTGCAGTTTCGCGCAATACAGCAAAAGTTTCACGTCGTACACCTCTATTGACTGCACCAGTTCCGCTTATAAGACTTGCTTGAACTTGATTAGCTAAGATTTCACTTTCAGCTAATCGAGTTGGATCGTTATGCATCGCAGCATTAATTTTAGGTTGATATTCTGGATCATATTGATACCAATAGGTTTCAATACCAGTGGCATTCGAAGATGCTAAGCCAGTCGCATTAAAGTGAATACTGATAAATAAGTCTGCATTACTTTGATTGGCCATCTTTGAGCGCTCTGTTTTGAAATCAACATTATAATCAGCTGTTCTAGTCACCAGAACCTGATATCCCAACTGAATTAAATTTGCTTTCAATTTATTTGCAACAGATAAGGCCAAATTCTTTTCATAAACTCCACCATAAGAGGCTCCGGAATCTATTCCCCCATGACCTGGATCGATGTAGACTGTGTAAGATCGTTGCACTGGATCCTCGGATAACACTGTTGTTGTTCCACCTACCCCTGTTAAACCACCACTTGAGTCCTTATAATATAGATGAACTGTATAGGTACCTGTGCGATACTGATGATCCTTCTTATTGACAGTTAACTTATAACTTCCATCTGACTGTCGAGTTGCTTCATACCAACGTAAATCATCTGACTGTGACCAGGTCGGCAAGATAACACTCGCTATATCCTTAGGAGAAGAGATATTGGTGACACGAACA
>SAAR01000528.1 GCA_009916335.1 Erysipelotrichia bacterium
GTATCACTTCCCCTTTTAGCATTTTAACGCATAAAAAAGCTATATAAACAAAATGTTTATATAGCTTTTCGGTCTTAACCTACAGACCCTTCCATTTAGGATTTTAATAACCACATAATCACAAATGCTGTTATATCACGGACTATAGAGATTTTTTTGAAAACAAAACCGCATATATTAAGCTATATTTTCACAAATAGATAGTATTTAGATAGCATTTTTATTGATTGTGAATTTGAAAAATATATAATTCATTTGATGATTGATTGCTATATATCTATACTAGTTATCGTTTGATAAAATATGGCGTTTCACAGTTAGGGCATTTATGAGTACCAATTTGAGAATCAGAATACCCCATGTAACAACACCGCCTTTTATTTTTAATTATACCAAAAAACACGCCCTAAGACGTGCTAAACTTTAATCGAAACACAAGTTTCAGTTATACTCTATAATCATTTTAATTTATTTTAATTTTAACCTCTTCACAAACAAGTGTGTCATATTCTTTTTCAGATATATCTCTATAGATCTCTTTCACAGAATAAGTCTGAGTATCTGAATCAAAGGTCAAATAATCACCATGAGAAATTACATTTTTTTGGTAGTGTCTAATAGCTACTTGGACTTTATTATCTGCCCAATTTGCACCACCAGTATAAGTATTTGTTACTGATCGTTTTAATACTTTACCCCAAATGGTAGCTTTATCTTCATATCCAATAACTACTGTATCACCAATCTTATTTTTGCCATATTTTGGCTGTTTAAAGTTGATTCTACTCGTCAATTCATTCACATTCTTAATGAGTGGCATAATAAGCACCTCGCATCTGCTGGATAAGCGATTGAACTGTGATTGGCATACGCTCACTAGTTGCTTCTTGTCGGTTTAAATACCAGTGTTGCGCTAATAGTGACACCGACCATTCAAACTGCTTGTAGCCCTCAATCTCACCCTCTAAGGCTTCACTATCTATGGCACTCTTAATATATGAACTTGCCGTATAAATTAATTGATCGATTAAATCATCATCTAAATCATGATCGATACGCAGACTATTTTTTACATCTTCTATTTTTACCACTATTTACCTCTTTCTATATTGCCCAACGTTGGGCTTTTTAAAATAGGACAACGTTGTCTTATTTAGGAACAACCGCACGTGCGGTTAAATCGTTCGCCAAGAGAACAATATTCCGTGACAACTAGGATTATTCAAATATGACTATATCGTCATATTCTTCAACGTTGACGAATTTGTGAACGTTCACACATTACGCCAAATTATGACACGAGTCAGAATTTACTGTTTCCCAACGTTGGGAAATGTTGCAATGATGCAATATTTAAACAAAAAAGAAACGTACCATAAGCACGCCTCCTTGTCTGTTATACGCCTGCTGGTGTCAATTCAATATAAACAGATGCGTTTTCATCAATTTTCTTATAGTCATTGCGAACAATCACCGCAAGACCTTGTGAATAATAATCGAATTTCTCCCATTGCGTTGTCACTTGGTTACGACGTGCCACAAATACAGACTGTGCAATATCACCCATAATCATTGGGAAAGTACCAGCTTTTGGATTGGCAAACAAAGCATCCGCAATCAATACCACTGGCATACCAAACAATGACTTACCACTAGGCGCTGTTACATCTGACTGTAAGAGATAGCGACCATCTGAATCTTTCAAAGTATCTAAGTGATTAAATCCGCTTTGATTGAGAATCACCATTTTATTAAGCGCTGGATCAAGTGCAACATTATTAATTTGTTTCAAGTCATCCAAGGTTGCGATTGCTTTTTTAGTGAAAGTTTTCAATAAGTCAATAATATGCTTATTATCAGTATTTTCAACAAGTTTAACTAATTGGTCTTTGACTTCTTGAACAATCGGTACTTGTGAATCTTCAATGACTTCATTAGACAAAGCAATCTTACCAGCTCGGGTTTCTACCTTATATTCAACTTGTGTAAACATATCCGCATCAATATCACCAATTTCAGCTAGTTCAGCTTTAGTTGCTAAAACTGCTTGTTGGTTAGTTGCTACTGGGTATTTGCCTTGACCATTTGAAACGGTTTTAACTGTTGCATATTGGGCTAAATTGTAATTTGAGCGTTTAAGATCGAATACTTCCCCAATAATTTCTTGTGGCACTACCGCAGCCGCATTTTCAGTTGTGATGCCATCACGTTCTTCACCTTGTGAA
>SAAR01000529.1 GCA_009916335.1 Erysipelotrichia bacterium
TTGTCGATGCTGATATCGAAGACAAGGCGCTCGAAACTCTCGCATTTGAACAAGAAGCGATTAAGCGTCATACCGAAGGCAAAACGATTAAAAAGGTCATTATTGTTAAAGGAAAAATCGTTAATATCGTCGCTATTTAATGACAATCAACTAGGATGAAACATCGATCTCATCCTAGTTTTTTTGTTCGAAAAGAAAAAGCCAAGGTCGTTTTATGATATAATCATACCTGACTTTTTGATTTCAACCGAAATAATGGTGCTAAATCTTATAATCAAACACTTTTTTAATGTAAGTACCTTTTAAAACTCTTGGTAAAAGGTCTAAATTAAGCACCTTACTAAATGGTTCAATTACTGATTTTGAACCAAGATTAAAATAATCATATTTATACTTAGTAACATTGAAGTTTCGACAAAATTCAATGATTTGATTTGTATGTATTTTGTCTTCGAATACTTTAATTTGAAGAACTCTCAAGATAAAAAGAGTAATGTAGTTAATGAGAAAATGTCCGAAAATGGCATTTCGTGTTTGAACATACACCGGTCGAGCTTGAAGTTTTGATTTTAGGATGCGGAATGATTCTTCAATCCGCCACAGATGGTGATAAGTGTCATAAATTGTCTTCGGACTTAACTTTATTTCGCTTGTAATAAGCATGTTATATCCCGCTAGAGAAAGATCTCTATTTATTTTTTCTTCTTTGAGAACACTGATGATTTCTGCTTCTTCGCCCACGACCCCTTCACTATCAACACTTGTGAAAGTAACATATTTACTGCCTTCGCCAAATTCCATTTTCTTTGCTCCACTAAGGGAGAGAAGTCTTACTTTTTCAACCATCTTGTTTATTTCTGCTCGTTGCTTAATCGCTAAACTTGGATTATAAGTTACCATTCGTTTTTGGCGAATTACAACCTTTCTTTTTTTGCCTTTTTCGTCTTCTACAAAATACGGGAAATCATCAGTCCATACTTTATAGCGATATAATTCTTTGCCGTTTTCGTCATAGACTGATCGATAGTCATTGTCGTTTAGTACCCAGCTTTCTTCAACGTCATTTAACATCTTTACTGACTGGGAATATAAGTAACCATCGCCATTTTTAAGCGCTTCAATGATGTTTTTCGTGCAATTTAGCCCTTTATCTGCGACTTGAACGACTTTCCCCTTAATATTATGCCTTTTCTTCATTTCACTAATGACATCACGAATCACTGGTTTTTCGCTTTCGTTACCTGGAAAGAATTTTGCCGCAAGCGGTACTTGGTCGCCATCAAGCAGAAGTCCCATTCCTAGAAGTGGATCACGTCGGTTTTCTTTACTTGGTCCTTTCTTCCGTAACTCATCCTCATTATCAATTTCAAAATAAAAGTTGGTTGCATCAAAATAGACGTTTTCTGTATTTCTTCTATAACTTTTCTCATACCGATAATTTAATAGTTCAATGATACTCTCGTGTTCTTCACCAAGAAAATCAAGTCCGCGATAAAGTTCATAATCACTAAATGTATAATCACCGTAAAGCGAAGGAAGAACATCAATATTAGTTTTATGCTTTGAACAAGGTTCGACAATTCTGCTAAACACTAATCCTTTTAACAATTTATAAACATCAAATTTAAAACCTTCTCTAATTGTTAAGAGATCGAATTCCCGCTCAAGATTAAAGCGATTGAAAAACCCATTTATGAGAAAATGACCAACGTTCTTATTACTGTTATCACTTATTTCCTCACGTCGGAGTTTATCTTTTTCACTTTTAACCTTTTGGTTCATTGTTTTAACTTCCGCTGTGAAGTAGGCAATTGGATCAGCAATACCTTCCGTGATTAAATCTTCAACATAACCCAAAGTTTTAAAAGAACGATGAGCAGTTTCTTTTTTACTTGAATCACGAAAACTTTCATAAATTTGTAAGTAAACCCCACGTTTTAATTTGGATTTTTTTAAGAAATAAGCCATATAATTACCCCTTTAAATAGTATAACACCATTAACACCATTATTATAACATAGATAAATATTTTTATACAAGCCCAATAATAAAAAACACCTTACTTTGTAAGGTGAACCGCTGATAGTCATTTTTCCGTCAAAAACTTTATGGTGTTAAATCAAAAAGACGGGTCTTTGTGGCGTTAACTAAACCCACTAAGCAAAAGATTCGCTTTCGTGTCCCAGGTATTAGCACCAATGCAAATTACAATGTTACCTACCGC
>SAAR01000530.1 GCA_009916335.1 Erysipelotrichia bacterium
CCGGAACTTTTTTAGAAGTTCAAGTTCCTCCTGAAGATAACGATTTTCTTTCTCTAACAATTTAATCTTATGTTGGGCATCAGCTAGGGCTGTCCCATTGCCTGGAAAAGCACTTTCTCCATATTCTTCAACTTCTTGAACCCAGCGATAAAGACTATTGGCATGAACCTCAAGCTCTTGGCTGACTTCTTTAACAGAGTAACCCTCTTCAAGAATGAGTTTTACTGCAGAATTTTTAAATTGTTTATCGAATTTTCTTCTTGCCATAATAAACCTTTCCACGATTTCTCTTAACTTTGTGTCTAGTTTATTATAACCTTTCCAATACTTGGATTTTTTTAATTGTTTTGGTAATTCAAGCGAAATTGAATTGGACTCATCCAGTTCAATTTTTGTTTGATTCGTTTTGTATTATAGTACCTAATCCAGATTACAATAACCTGTTCAAGTTCTTCGAAAGACGAGAAGATATGTCCGTAGTAAATTTCTTGTTTAAGTAGCCCAAAGAAATTCTCCATAACTGAATTATCATGACAGTTTCCTTTACGGCTCATAGACTGAAAAATTCTATGAGATTTTAATTTAGAAACATAGTCTCTCATTTGGTATCCCCATCCTTGATCTGAGTGGAAAGTACGTCGATAAGGACAATCAGATGTCACAGCTAAGGCTTGATTTAGAGCAATATCAATTGATTGATAAGAGGGTTGTTTAGAGATATGATAACTAATCACCTCGCTATTAAATAAATCAATGTAAGGATTGAGATAACACTTTTTCTGAATTCCATCTTCATAATATTTGAATTCTGTCGTATCTGTTGTGATTTTTTGATGAGGAATGGAAGTTCTGAATCGTCTGTGTAATTTATTTTTAGCTACCGTCCCTACTTTTCCTTTATATGAATTATATTTACGTGATTTGTGCCAATAAGACGTCACACGAAGCCCTAGCTTCTTCATTAAGCGCTGTACCTTCTTGTGGTTGACGTGATTAGCCACGTTGCTTAAGTAATTCACTCATTGGACGATAACCTGCATTGGCATGTTCTTGACGTATTTTAAGCATTTCTTTTTCGATAAGCTCATCTTTGTTTACCCGTTCAAAACAGTTAACCCAATAATAATAAGTGGCTTTAGGGAATCCTGTAACTTTCAAGATTTCTTTGAGTTTGAAGGTTTTACGGAGGTTGTAGATGAGTCTTGATTTTTGTTCATTAGAGCATTTTTCTCCAATCTCCGAAGTCCTTTTAAATAAGCTACCTCAATTTTCGCATAACGTAATTCTTGTTCAAGTTCTTTAATTCGTTGAGAATCATTTGGGTTCTGAGTCATAGACGATGCAATGCTTTCTAGTTTTTTACGCCGTCCTCTCTTTTTTCTTATTGGGACTTCTCCATAAATTTTGAAATGATTAACCCAGCTTGCAAGTAAGGTAAAATTAGTAATTTCGAATTTTCTTGCCACAGCTTCATACGTTAAATCAGTTGTTAAATAACATTGTACCGCATTTTCTTTCAACTCCATAGAATAATTTTTATTGACTTTGGAGTGAGCTGTAGGAAGTCCCTCTGCTCGATAATTGCGAATCCAGTGTCTAACCTGACTAGATGAACCTACGTTGTGCAGTTTAGCAAGATAGGTAGAGCCTCCCTTGCCAGATAAATAATCTTGAATAACGCGTTGTTTTAATTCTATGGAATATTTGACCATAAGAAAAGACCTCCGAAATATAGATTTGAAAAGTCTATATTTTGGGGGTCACTACAGAATCGACAAATGACGATAACGGTTATTTTTTAACAAACTTTTTATTTTAGTATTCGCCCCAATATTTAGACATTGTTTGTTTACCAACGCCAGGGTTGAAACTATTAGTTGGATCATTTTTCTTATAGTGCTTGATTAAGGCCGGTGCTGCCAAATATAGATGCCCAACATTGTGTTCGGCTGGATAAAGAGCGTGACGCTCATCCAAAATTTTAAGCATTTCTTTTTTAAGTTCATGCGCATCGACGCCAGGTTTTAGAATATAATCCTGGTGCATAACGTGATCAAGTAAGTGACCATAATAAATTTTGTGTTCTATTTTGTCTTCAATCTCTTTAGGCAAATGCTCGAACCACTTATAATCATTACTTGCCAACGCGATATCTAGTGGCAAAATGTCAATACTATCCTGTTTTAATTCTTGATATCGAATCGCAACCCCAGCTGTTACATA
>SAAR01000531.1 GCA_009916335.1 Erysipelotrichia bacterium
ATTAGGTGCTTCTTAGTATCCGTTAAATTAAAAATAATATTCTTAATTTTCGTACCTAAAACCAAGTAGTTTTCCAGTCACATCTCTTAATAGATTGATTATAATTGTAAAATTCTCATTTTTATCCCAAAAATGCGAAAAACCTCGTCCTTCAGGGCGAGGATGTAAGCATTACGGCTTTAGCCGTGGATTGTTAGCTTGGTGTCTCTTGTTGCTCTATATACTGTTTAATAATCTCTAATGGCGCACCGCCACAACTTCCTGCAAAGTAACTAGGAGACCAAAGAGAATCACCCCAAAGTTTTTCTTTCACACTTGTAAATTTAGCTTTTCTGACTTGCCTGCTTGAAACACCTTTGAGAGAGTTTACAAGTTTAGATATAGATACTTTTGGTGGATAATTAATGAGTAAATGCACATGATCACTCTCTCCGTCAAACTCTACAAGTTCCGCCTCAAAATCTCTGCATATTTTTTCAAATAGTGGGTGCATAAAATCAATCACTTCTTTAGTGAATGCTTTTCGTCTGTATTTTGTTACAAACACCAAATGAATGTGCATTAAAAATACGCAATGTCTGCCGTGTCTAATATCATCATATTTTTCCATAGACCAATTATACTATTTTAGAATAAAAGTGATATAATATCTCTATGAAAACAGAAAAAACAGTTAATCTTGGATACAGGTATAGGCTATACCCGACCAAAGATCAACAACAAATCCTAAATCATCAAATGTTCATATATAATCAAGCTTACAACATCTGTCTCAATCTTTGGCACAAAGAGAATAGCAAAAACAAAGATTTACCAAAAGAGCTTAAAAAATATAGAAGTGCCGTAAGCTATGATAGAGTTGTAAAAAGAGCATTGAGACTCAGAAAGATTTCATTCTCTACCGTTGTCACTCAACAAGCAAGAATGAACTTCTTAAAAGCTACAAAAAAAGCTTTCTCAAAAGAGACAATAGCTTTAAGATTAAAAGCTATAGAAAATGCAAAAACCTCAAAAGAGAAAGCAAAAGCTTTTAATCTAGGTATGCCGACTTTTAAAAGTAGTCGTGATATATTTCAATCTTTTAACTGGAATAATCAAGGGTATCGGATAATCGATGATATAAACAACAATCCACGATTCAGAAACCTAAGACTTTTAAAATCAAACTTTCAATTTAGATACCATAGAGAACTGCCAAAAGACTACAAACTCTCTTCAATCACAATAAGCAAAGATTCTACAGGGTACTTTGTATCGTTTGGAATAGAGTTTACAAAACAGATAGATTTAGCGGTGTCAAGTGATAATCTTGATATTTCTAAGTCTATTGGTATAGACTTGAATGCTTACAATATCGCCGTGTCCAACAATGTTGATTTCATAGCGGAACAAAATATCTCTTCTGTTTCAATGAATCATCTTATAGACAACGGGGCAACAAATAGAAAAGGCTTGAAATATAAAGTCGGTTCACTTGTATTGCTTAGAAAACAATCAAGAAGAGTTCTAAAAGAGCTTGAAACCTCAAAGAAAAACAAAACCAAATTCAAATTAGGAAGCAACCATCGAAAAACACAATCAAAAATCAACAAACTAACTAAAAAGATATCAAATCAAAAAAATGATTTGTATCACAAAATATCTACAGCTCTTACAAATAAGTTTGACCTGATAGCAGTTGAAGATTTAAAAACTAAAAATATGTCAAAAAGCTCTAAAGGAAATGAGATAGTTCACGGTAAAAAAGTGAAACAAAAATCAGGGCTTAACAGAACAATCTTAAATGCTTCATTCTATCAGTTTGTATCAATGATACAATATAAAACAACAATGCTTAATGACAAACTATTTGTAAAAGTAGATCCACAATATACATCACAAGAGTGTTCTAGTTGTGGAAACATAGATAAAGGCAATCGTCTCAAACAAGATAAATTTAAATGTACAGCTTGTGGGTTTGAAATAAATCCTGATATACAAGCATCTCAAACTATTTTAAAAAGAGGATTGGAGTCGTTTGGGCTAGGAACTAGCCTTGTGGACTTAGATAAACACAAAGCCTTTCGTTCAGAAACATTAGTTTCTGCTAGTTAGGAAACCTGGTTAACCAAGAGTAGTTCAAATATTATAGTATCCGCTAATTCTTAGTGACATTTTTAAAAGATCACTAACACTAATCATATATTCGCCTGCCCTACTCTCAAGCTGCTCTTTGATTACA
>SAAR01000532.1 GCA_009916335.1 Erysipelotrichia bacterium
AAATAGAGATTTGATTTTTTCTAAGCAAGCTATTTTTACAGATGGCAATGCAGCATGCCAAAGTACAAAATTTTACAATAATATTAGTGATATCAAAAACTTGGACTGGGATTGCTTGCATGCTGAGAGATGGTCTGATATATTTGATGGTAGAAGAACAAGAATGGCTGAAGTGCTTATTCCAGACCATGTAAGTGTAAATGAAATAGAAGTTGTTTTTTGTAATGATATCTGGTTAAAATCAAGAATTGAAAACATGACAACGATCTCTGTTAAACAAACCAATGAATTTTACTTTTAAGGACTGACAATGATAAAAGAATACAAAGGTAATATTTTTACTACAAAAGCACAGACTATTGTTAATACTATAAATTGCGTAGGGGTAATGGGAGCTGGGATTGCATATGAGTTTCGATTAAGATATCCAGAAATGTTTGAAAAATATCAACAACACTGTACAGATAAGTCTATATCAATCGGTAAGCTTTGGCTGTATAAAGCTCAAGATAGGTATATATTAAATTTCCCTACAAAAAATCATTGGAAATTACCGTCAGAAGAAAAGTATATAAAACAAGGTCTCGAAAATTTTCTTAAAACCTACAAGCAACGTGGTATTACTTCGGTGGCATTTCCTTTACTTGGAGCTGATAGAGGAGGTTTAGATCCGGATAAAGTCATATCTTTGATGAAGAATTACTTACAAAATTGTGATATTGATATTGAAATTTGGCATTTTGATCCTTATGCATCAGATGACTTATATCAAAGTTTTAAAGAAGAGTTTTTTTCAGTTGACGATGAAAAAATAAAAAAAGAGTCAAAAATTAGAGTGGATTTAGTGAAAAAAATCAAAGATGCTTTTGCGAGAGAAGATATTAATAGTATGAGTGGTTTACTGAGAATAGATGGTATTGGAGATAAAACTCTTGAGAAAGCATTTAAATATGTGAAGTCACAAAAAAAAGAGGCACTAAATCTATTTAGTCATTTTTAATAACCTATTCCCATTGATATGCTAATATCCCGCTTTAAAAAGTATCTTCTTTAGTTAGGATTTATTATGAAAAAAACACTATTACTCACTTCATTATTTTCAATTATACTTTATGCTGCACCAACAGCATGTCCTCAGTTTTATGTGGATGGTGAAGCACCAATCATAGTCAATGAGAAGTTAGCCTCTAAAACAAAAGAGTTATGTTTTGAATCATTTGGAGTAATGCATTCAGGTATTTCAAAAACACCTCTTTGGAGTGCAGAATATTTAACAGCATCTGCCATTGATGCAGACGTACAACGTAAAGATAAATTCCATGAAGAAACCCAATTGCCTCAAAGTGAAAGAGCAGAACTAAAAGACTATGCAAAGAGTGGATATGATAGAGGACATATGTCCCCTTCAGCAGATATGCCAACTGAATCAGCTCAAGCGGAGAGCTTTAGTTTGGCGAATATGGTTCCACAAGATCATAACCACAATACAGGTATTTGGTCATCCATTGAATCTGCTACTCGTTACCTTGCAAAAAAAGAGGGATCACTTTATGTGATTACAGGACCAATTTATAAAGGCACACTAAAATCTATTGGTAATGGTGTACTAGTACCAACCTACATTTATAAAATTATTTATTCACCTAAACAACAAAAAGCAGCCGTATATTTTACGAATAATGAACCAGGAAAAGCCTATCACATTATTTCAGTGAAAGAGTTAGAGATCCTGAGTGGTATTAACTTCTTTCCTAAGATGAGTGAAGAGAAAAAGACACAACTATTAACCTTACCAGAACCAAAAGCGTATAAGTAATAAGGAACCTATGATGAAAGAAAAACTACTTTGCATTGATCCCTATGCCAATGAAAAAGATGTGATTCATATTGATGAACTTGATATCGAAAATAGGCTCGATAGAATCTCTATACATGGCTCAGTGGATATCACTAAAGATCAACTAGGTTTAGAGTATGCCTTTGCTCTTAAACGTCAAATAGATACGATTGTAGAGTATTTAAAAAAGCAAGCATTACCTGAAAAGATTAATGTTGAGAATGTGGCTAAAGAGATAAAGAATCCATTTGAATGAAGTAGCAGGCTAGAAAATGAAAGAATTAACGCTCGAACCGGGCAATTCGAGCGTTGATTATGAAAAATTGTTAGATTGTCACAAAAAGGAGGTTTTGTCTTGGTAGTGAAAGTATAGAGCTTTAGAC
>SAAR01000002.1 GCA_009916335.1 Erysipelotrichia bacterium
AAGTCTTACTTAGAAATCGCGTCTGCGCTACAAATAACAGAAAGCTCTGTAAAGAGTCTTCTTAATAAAGCAAAGACAAAGTTACGTAATAAATTTTCAAATTATAACAAAGTCAAACAAACAAATGGTACAGATCTTTGCATTAATCGTCCTTCTGTTCTGGATTATTTCCAGGATTAGAAAAAGTAGCAAATTGTTCACCTCAATGGTAACGATATTTGCTATTTTCATTATTGTAGGAGCTGGAGTAAAGAAAGCAGTTGCTGATAGCAAAGCAAAAGCTGACATTACTACCGTTGTTGTTTCTGATGATGACAGTACTAACAATAACACATTCGGTGTATTTGACAGTCTTAAAAATTGGCAAATGACGACACCTGAAGGTCATGTTACTGTTACTCCACAGTCATCAGGTAAAGAAACAACAGTTCTTACAAGTGAGCAATCGGAGGCTTTATCCAATGATAGAGCATCTCCAAATACCCTAGACAGTTCGTAGCTATTAGCATATCGAACTGCTGACGTATTATTTAACAACTAGTTATTAACAATTAAAAATCATTATCAAAATGAGCAAAAATAATCAAAAGAATGTGGATGAAACAATTCACGAACCAAAGGTAGAAGTAATTGACAGAACAGTGATTGATGAAACTACAAAACGTCCACAGGATATGATCGAGTTGGGCAAGTTTCTAATGGAATTCTCAAAGGATGTCTATTTGAAAGACCCGACTAACCCGATGTACCCGTTGGCGAAAGCCCAAACAGACAACATTTATGTTTCACTATGCGTGGTGTTTAACCAGAATGCTGCAACAGTGCTGTCAGTTCCGAATACTCGTTATCCGGAATTAATTGAGTTATTCACCAATTTCTCCATCGAAGTGCCACAAGCAGCTATTTCAGCAGGCGCCACTACAACGGAAGTTGACCTTACCAAGGTTAATGTGCCTAAAGAAACAAAAGAGGCAATGGCAGACGAACTTGACATTATAGGAAAGTTCCGTAACGAACCTAAACCGGAAGAGATTACTGATAACCAAGCGTTGTATAACGCGGTTAGATATTATCTCGCCCAGTCAAATCAGAGACCGGCTGAAAATATTCAGGATGCTCTGAAGTGTGTAAGATTGAACAAGGCTAGGCTTGAGCCTAACTTGAAGTGGGCAGAAGCAGAAGAAGATGAAATCTTCAGAGAGCTTTTGGACCTTGGTGAAAAACCTGGTGTAATCTTCATGAATTTAGTATCCTCTATTTTTGTACACGTTATGAAGATAGATGCTCCTTTCATTGGACACTGCATCATTAAAAGCAATCTCCCACACATCAAAGATGATATCATTGCTAAAATTGTCAGAATCTGTATCAATCGCCGTATGGAAACTGTTGAAAGCCAGCAGTTGAAAGACAAGGCTATCATGGCTCTACGTGGTGTAACCAAAGAGCTAATTGATGAGCTTATGGATACTTCCGACAAAGCAAAAGAAATGCGTAACCGTTTGATGCAAAACTACGGTACGTATCTTGAGCAGGTTGTAAAGGATGAAAACATCCCTATGGGCCTTGCAATGAAGAATCTTTTGGTTAAGATAAACAACTGTTATGCCGCTACTCCTCTCGACCTGTATAAGGAAGACGAGTATCCAAAGCAGGAAGAAATTCCATTTGAGGAAAACAAGGATAAAGAAGCACCTGCTTCTACCGAAGAAGCCCCGAAGGAAAATCCTCCTGTAGAACAACCGGCTGCTGAAGAAGGGAAAACTGAAGATGCTCCTGCAAAAGACGCGAAAGCTAATGATAAAGCAGATGCTACTAAAACTTCAGAAGAACCGACTAAACAGCCAGAGGCTGCTCCAGCAAAGGAAGCCACAAAGGGTAACCCGAAGCAGCCTAATAAAGGTAAACACGGTAAAAACAAATAAAAACAGTTGGTATTATGAAACGGAAAATTGATTTGATTTTTATCATTATCGCTAGTATATTCGGTGGTATGATCGGGTATAATGAAATGAATGTATTTGCTAAACCGGAAAGAAAAACGTCAGCAGTATCGGTGGAAAAGCAAAATATACCCGTTTTATTTAACCCAGTTGGTAAGTTCCACTTAAATGTGGATATGAACAGACAGCATGTCGCTTTTACAGGTGATAATGTTGATATCGAAGGGAGAAATCCTATTGTAACTGTTTCAATAATACCGCCTGTGCAAGTGATTAACCCTGTAAAAAAGGAGGTTGTTGAAGTTCCTGTTAGATATTATATGCCACTATCACAGATGCCCTCAGAAAAGGCATCATTTATGGTAAGTGCTGCATCTAAACCTACAGTATTTCATGAATAAATCAAAAAACGAAATTTTCTTACGGCAAATTAAGGCTTTCTCTGAGAAAATCTCAGCTGTAAGAGCATCCAGACTGGCACTATCAAAAGTAGTGTCAGATCTGAGGGTGTCTTCACCTTATATCATTAAAGATGGTAAAAAGGATACGTATATAATAGATACTGTTAAATCGTTAGTAGACACAGAAATTGAATTGGAAAACTATTTGAAAAAGACAATAGCAAGTCTTTTCAGATCTCTTGACGGGTTCCCACCCGAAGCAACTCCGGTCGACTTTGTATCATCGGCTGAATTCAGAGAACGGAAACTTTACCTAGCTTCAACAATTTCGAACAGTTATTGTTTTGAGTTAGATTTGGTAACTGGGGAAATAAGTGTCAAAGACACACCTCTGCCGTAGAAAGAGACCGCAACTAGAATGTTACATGCGGGATAATAAGAGCTATAAGTAACAACGGACGTGAAGAGTAAACCGTTAACGTTAATCACTCTCCTATGACATTACGATAAAGAAGTAATTATCCTTTATGGTGTTATAGTAATTAAACAGAATCCGAGGATATAAGTAACTGCTACCACAGTGATCTTAAAAGATAGGATAATGACCAATAACGTAGTAAAAGTCGATTGGGAAAGGCTGGAAGCGAGCAACATAGCCTACTTTAGAATATGAGAACCGATTGGAGATATCTAGAGTTAAAAGACGCAGTATAGAGAATAAGAAATTCAAAATACTAAAGATTGCACGGAGTGCCGATACTTCGCTAGTATCCCGCGAACGCTCACCGTTTGAATCAAAAAGGGGATACAATCAGGAGTCGCCCGCTGCAAATGGCAGCAAGATGTAAACCGCCGACTAGCGCGAGACCGGGGTCCAAACTCGGTATATAAACAATAGTCCATCTAGTGTTCTATACGGCCTTCTGAGGGCGTCCTACAGAGTAGGATTAAGTATATATGAAAGGATGTTGATATAGCTAAATTATTGAGCGTTACATGAAAATAATAGTATATACTATTAGAAAGAATGAGTGGCTATGACCCATTGACCTTAATTGCATATCTGATGGGGATCTGTCCCAAAAGGTATGCCACCCATTGTGTGTAGAAAAAATTATAACTAATGACAGGTTATCCGGAGTAGGAGCCAATCCTATGCCTTATCGTAAATAAGGTTTCAACCATGAATACGTAGCAATTGTGTATAAACCCTTAGTCATCTTATCAATGACGTTGGTGAAAACGAACTTCTACAATAATTTATCGAAGTGATCGTGTTTGTCTATTTATATCACTATAAGTAATGGAAATAGAATATCCCGGCAAACGTGGGAGAAATAATAACTAAGCAGAAGAAGTATAAAGCTATGACACAGCAATATATGGAACCACTACTCATATGGTGAACTCTACGAGAGTTAAAGTGAGATTTAGGGGCCGTTTTGCCCAAACGTCTTAACACCAAAAGTTCTTCGTACTTCTTAAGAATAATAATGAAGTGCAAAATCTAATAAGTAAGCATCGCCTTAGTAATAAGGAAGAGAAGGTTATTAGGACCGCAAAGAAGGGCGGGATATAAAAGACTACAATAACCGGAGATGAATGCGATGATAGAGCCCCGGTAAATAGAGGAATGTCCCCAGCTAGGAGAAATCTGACTGCTGACCTCAAAGTGCCAACCGTTATTGCTACAAACCCCTTCAGAGTTATTCCATGAAAAGAATAATGTTCGTAGGAAAGCGTTTCGCTGAAACTTATAGCCCTATAGGCCTGGCGTAAGTAAGAGTAGGTGAAAATAGGTGGAAGTCCTAGATATTCGTGCACTATAAACAAACAAACCCTGATAACAGGTCGTATTGGGAACCGATGTTCGTACGTGCTAACCTCATGATAGGTTAGATTTTGCTTAACAGTCTTGGTAACGTTCCTGTAAGAACGACCCTCCATAACTACTTGGTTGTAACGACTACTTTTATGTTTTAGAAAGGATAATAGCTTTGTGCATAATCAGCCAATTGATAGCCGCCTCCCACCCTCATACAAAGCAAATGATATGGGAGCAATTGTATGTATTATTCAATCTATAATCAACTCTGAGAAGCCAGAGGATTACATGTAACAAGAAGTATCAAAACAAGACATAAGAGGTCCCATAAGCCTCAAACCCATTGTTTTACTGTCGCGTTTAAAGTAGGGTTCTACTCCAGATATATGCTGTCCACATATAGTCTCAAGTAGGATGTTCGATATGCAAAAGCTATCCCTACCCACACAATAGTACTAAATCTACTTTTAGATCAACGCCTTTCCATTGAATTGGACACAACCATTTTGTTGTGACGTAACAAGGCAAGAGACAAATTTTTAAACTATTGTATTATTTTTTAGAGAATTATTAACAGTTATAAACTATTCCGTAGATGCGATCAAGCATGGAATCAAAAAAGGAAACATTATGAAAATTTTAAGTCAAAGAGAGCAAGAAATTGCTAGAAATTTTGGAACTAACCTATGCGGAGTTCTATTGGAAGTTGAAAAAAGAAACATTAACCCATTATACAAGGAAGAACTTGCTAAGGGTAATGTAGTTCCTAACAAGCCTTTCTGTCTTTTGACAGTAAAGAAGACACATATCACAGCGGTAGGTGTAGTGGAAACAGCAAACGGGTTAAGACTCGAAGTGAATAACAATGAAAAGTTCCGCTTCAAGTTTGAAGAGCCTTTCGCAGGAGCAACTCCTGAGAATATTGCGGAAGCCATCCGTCGTTTCGAAGACGGTCGTCCTCCACTTTTGTTTGTAGATTATGCGGGAGTTTTGAAGCAACTTAAAGCTTTAAATTCCGAAGTTTCTGATGATTTGGATAAATTTGCCAGCAAGATGATGGCTGAATTGCAGGCTCTGCAGTCAGTTATGAAGGCTGACGAAGCTGATTTATCTCAAACCTTTAATGTTAACATCTAATTAACTTAGGTGTTATGAAAAAAAAGGTTATTCTTTCCGAAAAGGCACATGCCTGGTTAGAATTACTTTTAAAAGATGAGACTATTCGTAATGCCATGATGATGGATCAAGAAGTTGCGAAAAGAATCACAATCTTAGACGATGGGTCTGTAAGATTGGACAAACATAAAAGTAAAATTCTAAATTGGTTATTTAACGAAGGTCGTACTATCCCGTTTATCGAGGTGTGTGGTATCATCGCAGATATCCTATCAGGACATCCGTCTAACAGAAATGAAATTACCCTCAATGGTCTGTCTCAGACTTTAGTGGATAATGTCTTAAATCAGAATGAAGACACGTCTGAAAGTATGATAGATACTTTATTCACTGTATATCTTAACGGATATTCAGGAAAATACAGTAGCTCTTTTGCTAGAAATGTCGTAAGCGATCAGGGAACGATGGGTTCCCCAATAATTCCTATAGTGCCGGATAACGGAAATCACAGCGCTATGATAAGATTTTGTACAGACGATCCTAACAGACCGTTTGTCTTTTTTTCCGTAAAAGATTTGTACATGAGGTTTAGAGAATCTCAACGATAATTTCATTTTTCGTGTTGGCATTTATAAGCGAACGAAGGGTTCGTACAAAATAATAGCACAAAAAGATATACGGACGATGGGTCTGTTATCTTTTTTATTAAAAGGCCGTAATACGTTACCCGTAACTGAGTAATAATAACTGGAAAGCCCAGAGAATAAGAATGGGCTACTGATTCAATTCAGATACGGCCACACAACATCTTTGAACTTCATTTAGATTATTAATTAAAACAATCAAATATGAAGGAAAAATCAATTACAGCTATCGAAGCGATAGCACTACGTGACAAACTGTCACGCGATATTAGTCGTATGTGGGATATAATATCCACAGAGAATGTAGCAGACAAAAACTACAAACGTAACTATGATATGAAATTAATTTTGAAAAAGATTGATGAACTATCAAAGCAACGAGTTGAAATTAAGCTACAGATACAGTTAATTAACATGGGATATAAGAAACGTTCTGAAACCCCTGCTAATTGGCTATATCCACAGATATATGAATTGTCTGAAAAGAATGAACGATATGTAAAGTTAGGTAATGTTAAAACACTTGACCCAGCATTGAAGACAAAACTGAATAAGACAGAAGTCCTTACTCGCAAGTATGTTACACAACTTCGTGAGAAACTACAATTGGATACAGTTGCAATCCGAAAAAAATTGGATGATTATAACAATGCAGCAACATTATTACTTGATTAATCAAATTACTAGGTCTATGGTGTAGTGGCAGCATGTAAAAAAGGTAAGGGTTCGAGTCCCTTTTAGACCACACTGACGTTTATAGTATTAACAATAAAAATCAAAAAAGAATATGAGCACAAAGGTATCAAACCAAGCAGATATGGATGCTATTAAAGCAGCCGAAGAAAAGAGAGTAAGAAAAGCAGAATTGCGTAAGTTAAAAGCAGAAACTCTCAAGTCAAAAACAATTCCATCACCAGAGGCTATAGCGAGAGCTACTCCGGTAGATATGGCAAAGTTTCAAGCAGAACTCGAAAAGAAGCGGGAAGAAAAACTCCTTTTAGCAAAAGCTAAGAAGGAAGCAAAAGACGCAAAGTTTGAAGGAAAAAACAAACAAGCGGAGCCTGCCAGTTCGAAGATTAGTAGATTGCGTCAAGCGCATGCTATTGCAAAAGCCTTACAAGGCGAAAAAGTAAAATACAAAGTTCCTGAGAAAAAGCAGAGTAAACATGTACGTACCCCAGAAGAAGAAAAAGTACATTTGGAAAACTTATCTGCTGTTCGCATCGCCAGACGCGAAAAGAAACAGGAACAACGGGCTCAAGTAGAAAGGCAAATTGCCAGACTCAAAGCCAACCAAACGGTGAAGAAAAAATCACCAAAAGCGGAGTGGATCCGTAAACTACAGGAAGATGCGAAAGCAACTCCTAAACCAAACCCCCGTGACGTTTTTAATTATGTATTGACATCATTTGAAATGGCAATAAGAAAAGATGGTTCCTTTGAAAAACAAGAAACCAAGAAACGCACGGTCTCTTTAAACCCACAAGCTGTTCGTAAGTATATTAATGCGGAGCACGAGCAGTTATTGGGACTACATACTAAAGATGCTGTCTATTACGGTGTATCCATAACACCTGTAGACAATCCACAAAAGAAGTTAACTCTTATTAACACCAAGTGGAAAAAGCAGTTGGCCGCTTAAAGGCTTTATCGACATAAAACGTACATAGTTTAAGGGTAAAACACTCACGGAAAATGGCCGTGCAATACCGAAAGTATTGTGAGGAAAAAGTGACCGCTGATGGCAAAGTGGATAAGATATAAGAGAAGGGAGTTCGAGTCTCCCAATGTACGGTGTCTGTTAGTTGATTCGTTCATGTCTGATAGGACCATATACTCCGTCAAATGCTAACGTGAGATAGCCAGCCGGGAGCTGGCGAGAGCTCACAATGTTAGAACATAGGGAGTATATAACCCGGTTTGAGTCCGGGATCAACTTCGAAAGGACTGACTAGAGGTTCCTTAGCATAGAGATGCTTAAATAAAATCTAATCATTTTATAGATTATAATTAATTTAAAAAAATGTCCAGGCTTGAAGGTTGCCCAGAAATGGGCAGCCTTTTCGTAACTTTTGCATGAGAATTAAAGATTTAACTTGCGTAGTGTTTGACGTTGAGGCATTAACAAATGTTTTTACCTGTACGTTATATAACACTGAAACTAATATGTTAACTACATATGAAGTTTCTGAAAGACGGAATGAAATGCAACAATTACTTAATTATTTTAAAGATGATAGTTTAATATTCGTAGGATATAATAACATTCATTTTGATAATGTGGTAATTAATTACTGTCTTTCATATTTTGATAACGATAAATATGACGCAAAGAAAATAACAAATTCTATCAAAAACTTAAGCAGAATTATCATTGAAACTGATGATTTTGATCGTTGGAAAACATGGAAGTATGCTAAAAACTTTCATACTATCGACCTACTCACGATGTTATATTCACAGGCATTACGTGTATCCCTGAAGGAAATGCAAGTTACGATGCACTATAAAAATGTGCAAGAATTTGTAGTAGATTGGGAGAAAGATTTGTCTTCGGATAAAATCGATGAGCTAGTCAATTACAATATAAATGATGTTATGTCTACTCTAGAATTATTAAATCGTTGCAAAAACGATTTAGAATTAAGGGTGAGTATTGAAAATGAATACGGCATAGATTGTTTAAGTAAAGATGGAATGAAAATCGGAATGGAAATTCTAAAGCATAAGTATCTAGAGTATACAGGAATGCGATGGGAAGATCTCAAAGATTTACGTTCCCCAATGGAATTTATTCCATTAAAAGATGTAATACTACCGTTTATCAGGTTTAATGACGTAAAACTCCAGACGTTATTAAATGACATGAAAAACATTACTGTATCCCCTGAAAGAAAGGGGTTTGAGCAGAGCGTTCTATATTCAGGTACAGTATATAATATAGGCGTTGGTGGTATTCATAGCAAGGACGAGGCAGGTATCATCACCCCAACAGATGATGAATTCCTTATAGATTGTGATGTAGCTTCGCTATACCCAAGTCTAATCCTTGAACACCATTTCGTACCAAGACATTTAGGGGATGCGTTTTTGACAATATACCAAGCGGTTAAAACAGAACGTATAGCAGCTAAACGTGCAGGCGAAAAGTTGAAAGACTTAACCCTTAAATTAGCATTAAATGGAGTAACTGGTAACTACCAGAATGCACACAGTTGGGTATATGATCCATTCGCTGTAATGCAGATTAAATTTGGTCTGCTAGTATTGAAAGATACTAAAAAATATTCCCTTAATTGCTGGAACATCCTTTAAGATTACACGTTATAATATAAAAGGACAATCAGCAGCTAAGCTAATAAAATTATGAAAATAAAAGATAAAACATTAAATATAGAAAATATATATTTTAAAGTAATAGCGTTTGATAATGAGCGATATGAAAAAAATAAAAGACGTCATTTATATTATAAAATAAAATGTAAAAGATGTGGGGAAATATTTTCTAGAAAAAAGGAAGCAATTACTAATAATTTTGAAAAATTAAAATGTAGAAACTGTGTACACACCCGTTTTGGCAAAAGTCTAAATATAATATTATATAATATATTTAGATCTTATACACAAAATGCTAAATCTAGAAAGATTCCATGGAATCTAACAGAAGAAAATTTTAAAGAAATTATTACAAAACCATGTACATATTGTGGAGATTCCTATAAAAAAACAGAAAATATTACATATAGCGGTATAGATCGTATTGATTCTAAAGAAGGATATAATATAAATAATTGTGTACCTTGCTGTAAAATATGTAACATGATGAAAAATAATCTTTCTGTAGATATGTTTTTATCAAAAATTAAACAAATTCATAATAGAAAATTAGAAAGTTCAACGACTATCTCGAAAGAGAGTACATTACAAGTAAATGGTAATGGAAACAGGGAACTTCTGAATGCCTCACGGTAAAAGAAGAAGATATAGTCTAATCTATACAGTAATGTATAGCAGTTCATAAAAGAACGTATATGATTTTACGAATCATATAGAATATAATGTAGAGTAAATGGACAACTTATGTTGTTGATGTTAGCGGAGATGTTGACTGAAGCAGGTTGCCAAGTAAAATCGGCAAACACTGATGGACTTACATGTATTGTACCAAAAGCGAATGAACAGCTTTATTATGATACTTGCAAAAAATGGGAACAGATTACCTCAATGGTACTCGAATACCAAAAATATTCTAAAGTAGTACGTTTAGCTGTGAACGACTACATCGCTGTCTGTACAGACAGTGGTAAAATAAAACAGAAAGGTATTTTCATTACAGAAACAATTTTAGGCAAAGGATTAACCCCAAAAATTATACCAGAAGCCCTAATAAATTATTTTGTACATGATATACCAATTGAAGATACTATAAAAGATTGTACTGATATACGTAAATTTCTAAAAGGTGAGAAAACTGGTAAACAGTGGACTGTTGAGTATGATGATATAACACAACAGAGAACTAATAGATTTTATGTATCACCATCAGGTTTATATCTTTGGAAATGGAAAGAAAAAGATAATGATCGTCAGTATAACAATATGTTATCTGGTTATGGGGTTAAACTTCATAACACATTCATATCTGATGACGAATTACAATTTTTATATAGTACTGGTTTATCTTTTAATGATATCTATGATGTTAATTATAGTTATTATATAAAGGAATGCCAAAAGATCATTGAACAAATTAAACCAAGACAATTAAGTCTATGGGAATAAATATCGAAAAGTGCCAGATTCTATCTAAGCGTACATAGACTATTAATAAAATGATAGTATGACATTAGATTTAAATCTTGATCTACTAACAGTAGATCCATCTCTCTCATTAAATCAGTTAGTCTTTGTTAGTCTTGTTAAAAACGATATCAAAGTAACAAATCAAAACGTTTCCTCACTTGTCAGCTTAATTGACGAAACGGAGATACAAGAACTAATAGATAAAAGTATTATCACACGAACTATAGTAGGAAAAAAGTATAAGTATGAGCTTACTGGCGACTTTATCCAAAAGATAAAGGACTCCATTAATACTACTTCATTTTTTGATGAATTTTACGAACTTTATCCTGCATATATTACACGAAATGACGGTACAAAAGACTATTTGCGTGCAAACGTAAATAAGTGTCGTCAACAGTATAATAGAATAGTTGGTCAAAGCAAAGAACTACATGACCATATTCTTAATTGTCTCAGGGCAGAACTTTCCGACAAACATCGTAAAGGCAAAATGGGATTTATGAAAAGAATGTGGAAATGGCTTACTTCTAACGAATGGGAAGCCTATGAGGACTATCTGAATGATAATCCCGATTATAACGATACACCTATACAGTATGGAACAGAAATCATTTAAAACATTACCTTTTAAAACAATAGGTGAAGCGACTGAAGAAGCCGTTTCATATATTGAAAAAAGAAAGAATCACGAAATTGATTCTTTATGTACTAGATGGCCTAAGTTCAATAATTTGTGTATGGGCGGTATAGAACCGAATGCCATTTATACTATTTCTGGTATATCTGGCGGCGGTAAAAGTTCTTTTGTTAATACTCTAGAAACTGATTTAATTGATTTAAATCCTGACAGGGAAATTGTTGTTTTGTCTTTTAACTTTGAGATGATTGCATCTCGTCAAGTAGGTCGTAAGCTTAGTTATAAGCTAAAGGAAACAACGTCAACGCTGTATAGCGCCGTTAATTCTGTAGACGATCAAACATTGAAAAAAGTTAAAGCTGAAGCAGAAAAAATTAAAAAGTATCCTGTATACTACATTGACACACCTGCCACTGTAGAAAAAATTGGTGAAACAATTGAATACTTTTACAATATTGTCGCGAAAGGTAAATGGCTGGTCATAATACTTGACCATACATTACTAGTTAATGGCGAAGGTAAGGACGAACGTTCTACCGTTATTGATTTACAGAAATTGTTTATGCAAGTTAAGAAAAAACCTAATGTTAGCATAATTCAAATTTCACAGATGAATCGCAATATTGAACAACCTGAAAGGATAACAAATCCTGCGAGTCACTACCCGATGCGTAGTGATTTATCCACATCTGACTTTATTTATCAAAGTTCCGATTATATTATTATACTACATAGACCAGAATTACTTGGTATTACTGAGTATGGTCCATTTAGGCAACCCGTAAAAGATGTTGTATACCTTCACTTAATTAAAAATAGGGAAGGAGAACTTAAAATATTGAAGTTCATTAACGAGTTGAAATATAATAATCTAATAGAACCTGAAGAATAATAGGATGATTTTAAATTTAAGCTGAAATTTTTATGAAAACTAGTTTTACTTTTGACCTCGTATCGAAAAAAAATAACGCAGTTGAGAACTTACGTTCATCAATGTGGAATACAATTACTAATCGCGTACCATTTTTGTCTAACCAGACCACAACACCTGTTGTAATGGTTAATGATTTTGTAACTCTTCGGAGACCTACTACAAGATCTTATCAGTATAGCCCGTACACTCCGTACGCTACTGTAAAACGCCCGTCTTATGATTTGTATACAGAATTTTTTGATGCGATGAGTCGATATGAGACATTTTTGGCAGTTGGTTATTATAAACCTGATTATGATGCTGTTTTCATGGGTCGTCCAGTACGATTCTTTGATAACTTTATCCAAATCGGTTATGATATCATTCCGCGGTATACGAAACGTGAACAGTTCTATAGTCTTCCGACTAATGTTCTAGTTTCTATTAAGGAAACTGTTGTTATTATTAACAATAATTTTTAATTCACGCGCCTAACTAACAAAACATCTCAGACATTTACATAACATATCATATACTTTTAATGGTTGAGCATAATACACATATAATATATGTTATTACCAATCGAAAAGGTCCCAGCTAAAGTAGGTAACCCTCGTTACTTAGTTTTGTATGGTAAACCTAAAACTGGAAAGACAACTATAGTTGCCGCTATTCCGAATAACTTAATTATTGACCTAGAAGGTGGATCTGAATTCATGGATTCTCTAGCTATTCAAGCTAGAACAATTCAAGACTTATCTGCAATTGCAAAAGCAATTAGAGATAAATTCACTGAAACTGGAAAATTTCCGTACGAATATATTACTATCGATAGTGCCACAGCACTTGAAGATATTGCAAAGCAATACGCTCTTACCCTTTATCAAGCCACTCCAATGGCTAAAGATAAAATAACGGGTAAAATCTATAATGATGATATACTTAAACTACCGCAAGGTGGTGGTTATTATTATTTAAGAGAAGCATTTGAGAAAATAGTATCAATGTTTAGAGTGCTTTGTAAAAACCTTATACTTATTTGTCACTGTAAAGAGGCATTAATTAATAAGGACGGACGAGAAATGAGTGAGATGACTGTCGATTTATCTGGTAAATTAGCACGTATTGTAGCAGCAAATTCTGATGCAATAGGATTAGTTTATCGTGTAGGTAAAAAGACTTTTATTAACTTTAATGGTGGAAGTGATTCCATTGTTGAAGCTAGAGCACCACACCTGAGAGGTCAAGAAATTTTAATTTCGGAAGCAGATGATGAAAATAACGTAACCGTTCATTGGGATAAGTTATACTTACCAGAATAAAAACCAAAAAGATATAGACTATGTTTAATACACAGAAAGCCACAGCTAATATACAGAAGAAGGATGTATCCTTTCTTCAAGCAGGAATCCACACAGATGTTCAATTGGTTAAAGCCAAAATGGACAAAACTCCAAAAGGTATCTATTTTATAGAGCTTACCTTTGGTAAGAACGGTGCTACCGTTACACATACTGAATTTGAACCTACACGTTTTCCAGGAATGTCTGATGAGTCATTCGAAGAAAAATGTGATAAACAGGTTTCACGTATGTTGCAAGTTCTTAAATGTTTCTATCCTGAAGACCAGTTGGTATTCATCGGTAGTACATTCGCTGAATTTGCAAAGTGGGTTATTGATTTATTGACTGCGGCTAATAAAGAAACTTTGCTTAGGGTTAAGGTCGTATATAACAAAAATGGTTATACTACGTTGCCTCCTTATGCAACTTACACATTCATTGAGCCTATGATTCTGCCAGAAGGAACAACTTCTGCGATTACAGAACTAGGCATTGACTTATTTGAAAGACCCGTTAAGGCAGATGCTGAAGAAAATACGGGTATAGAAGCCAATCCATTTACTATGGGCGCTGCTAGCGTAGTTATTCCTACTGTAGATAATACAGGTGGCTTAACACCAAGTAATGAATTGCCATTTTAATTAACAGAGAAGGGGGTGTAATAGCCCCCTTTTTTATTTACTAACAATCAAAATATAAAATCAATCATGGTAGATATAGATATAACAAACGATTATGAAATTGTTGATGGAACCTTAGAGACTGGTGATGGTCAAGGAAATAAGGATAAGGGTTACACCGGTGATGATATGGGTAAAAACCATAAAGCAAGTGATCACCAAGGTGATGGTTCTGAAGGAACTAAAGGACAGACCACTGGTAACAGTACTGGCGAGGGTAGCGGTGAAAATCCTCAGCAACAAGATAATCTGAAATCTTCAACTACTGATCCAAAAGATCTAAAAGTTGGTGATAAGTTTTATGGCACAATTAAAACAGCCGTAAAAGACAAGAATGGTAAACCATTTCGTACATCCGTACAAGGTGTATTTACTGTAACTGACCGTAACAATGAACAAATTACAGTAGAAACTGCCAATAAAATGGAATATAAAACCTCTGAAAAGGGTATTACCATTGAAAATTTAACTGAAGCCTTAGAGCGTAAGCGAAAGGAACAGGAAAAGAAAAAGAAGGAAGAGGAAGAAAAACGTAAGAAAGAAGAAGCGGAAGCTATCCGTAAAGCTCGCGAGTTTGATTTCTCTAAATTGTCTGCTGAGGATAAGGTCCGGCATACAATTAAAGCAGGTATTAATAATATCTGGATGGTTGGTCCAGCTGGTTGCGGTAAATCAACGATTGCTCGTAATGTAGCCGCCGAATTAGAAATGCCGTACCTATGTATCTCTTGTGGTATAGGTACGTCTGCAGTTGAATTCGTGGGATATAAGTATCCTAATCGGGAATCCACAAAATTCTCGGAATATTACCAGAAACCAAGTGTAATACTTATTGATGAGATGACTGCATTGGACCCAGCAGTTGCACAAGTCATCAATGCTGCATTAGCAAATAACGAAATTGAAACTACTACAGGATTAGTACAGCGACACCCTGATTGTATCATTATTGCCACTTCAAATACGTTTGGAGCAGGCGCTAGTCGTCAGTATGTAGCAAACAATCAGTTAGATGCCTCTACTATCGACCGATTTATCGGCGGTATTATTGAAGTCGATTACTCGCTTGACTATGAAATGCAATATGATGAAGAGGTAGTAGAATACGTTTACTTCCTACGTGATACATGCAAACAGTATGATATCCGTCGTATTGCATCAACTCGTATGATTCAAGCCGGTCATCGTCTTAAGAATGCATATATGAAAGATTGGCGAGAACAGTTGGTTATAAATTGGTCAGGGCCAGAAAAGAAGATATTGGAGCAAGCTAAACAGGAAAAAGAACGCCAAAAAGGGAAAACCGGTGATACCAAAAAGGCAATAACCGATTGGGAAGTTTTATCACGTAATCTTTAATTTTTATGAAGTTAGAAATTAAGATACCAAATATTGATAAATTCTATGAAGAATGTGACATTGTCGAACCTACAGGACGGCAATCTGAATGGGATGAATGCGATAAACGCAATGATAAATGGTGGATTGGTTTATCTAGAGAGGAAGTAATTGCTTCTAAATACTCTTATAAAGAGGGATTGGATAAACTAAAACAACTGGAATTAGAAACTCCGTTAGGTGGTTCAAAGAAACTTTACAAATGGGATAATGATGATGGAGACGAAATGTCACTGGATCGATTATATGATGACTTACCTGCGATGCGGAAACGTATCAAAAATTTAGGTCAAGGAAACGGAAGATTTATAACAATTCATGCTTCGGTTGGAGAAAATGCATTTGTATCATACAATCAAATGTTAAATCGATCATATGCAATAGTACAATTAGTTGATTACCTTGAAAATCAGGGTTTTCGAGTATGTGTAGTTGCTTATAGTGATGTTGCTGACTTAGGGGCATACAAAGATAAACATATAGACCTGCTTCACGTAGAAGTAGTTGTTAAGCAGGCTGAGGAGCCACTTAATAAAAGTCTTTTGCTTACTTGTATATCACCTTGGTTTTTGCGTGTCCATTTATTTAAATTCTGGAATGCAAAGTTTAAAACTTCTTGGGGCTATGGTCGAGCAGTCGACTGTAACTACAAGACTACAGACTCTGATATATACTTTCGAACAGGTTCCTGTTTAGAAAAATCAGAGGCGGACAATTATCTTAAAAGATATACTTCACAAATTAAAGAAGAAGATGAATAACCCCTTACATGTAATACTTTATTCGTAAAGAGTTGTAATGTTATTCATCCCTAGTCATGAGCACATGTGTAACCGGAAACCTAGGTAAAAATAAGCTGGGCCACTGGGAAAGTGATGAAATTGGTATACATGATGGACTTAAACTCCATCGGCGTAATAACGCCATACGGGTTCGAATCCTGTCTTTCCCACAAAATAATTATTATATGAAAGAATTAGATAAACTTAAGAATGATCTTTCTTTCATATTAAATGAAATGAAAGAACTAAGTATTCTTGCAGATAAATGTCGACCTAAACGAACTTCTTTAAAGAATCGTGGGCAATATTTTTTTGCAGATGAATATAATGCGTTAAATACAAGACGTAAAAATATTTTAAATAAGATTAACCAAGTTCGGTTAAAGTATTGGTATTGGAAGTAATAAACTTCAATACTAATAAGAAGAGATGGCGGAATTGGTAGACGACGAGGAATATTTCCTTAGACAATTACGAATAAATAGCGTAGTCATGCGGGTTCGAGTCCCGCTCTCTTCACTAAAACCTCAATACCCGTGAGGGGTATTCTTAAAAATAGAATCATACACAGAGTATGACAGGAGTAACGCCCTAGTATAGTTTAACTCTATGTTCTATTCTTTTGCGTATGTGTGGATATTTATAGGAGGCAAACCTATAAAAGATTATACAAAAGTGAAAGATAAGATGGTGTTATATCAACAATCGGTATATTGACACGAATAATATCGTTATACAAAATATGTAAGTCCATTATAAGCAATCTCAAATGAAACTATAGTACAGTATGGTATTTAGGCGAGGAGTCTTTCGAGCTTTATTTTGGTAAAGGTCTCTTATAAGTGTATGTGGGTTAGAGTCCCATAACGATATAATGCTAAATTTGAGGAATTAATATTAACTTTTTTAAAATGTACGACAGCACAAAGAAAAAAGAACCGCTTACAATAGAATATATATTATCTAAAGTAAGTGAATATGACATCTACGCTAGCTACATCGGGCAATTTAAGCCTGGTTTAATTTATAATTCCCCGTTCCGTAAGGATACTAATCCCTCTTTTGGGGTTTTCCTTAGTAAGCGGACGGGGAAATTGTTATTCAAAGACCATGGGTCTGGAGTATGCGGAGATGTTATAAAATTTGTGAGAGAATACACAGGTATTAGTAATTATAATGAAGTGTTACAAGAAATTGTAAGACGTCTTAAAATTACTAATAAAACTGTACTAAAAAGTACAAAGCCTATTGAAAGTAAAGAAACTGTCATTGGAATTGTACGACAGGCTTTCACAAAAATTGACGAACAATACTGGGGATCATATCATATTAGTATGCCTACTTTAGAAAAGTATAACGTACATAGTATTAAATATTATCTCTGTAATGGTATTGTTAAGGGCATTTATAAGGATGAGAATCCCATGTATGCCTACAAAGTTTACAATAATTTTAAGATATATCGCCCATTAGGTGATAAATTCACTAAATGGCGTAATAATTTAACAGAATTTGACGTACAAGGTTACGCACAATTACCTAAAAAAGGCAATCTGTTAATTATTACGAAGTCCTTAAAGGACGTAATGGTACTTCATGAGATGGGATACAATGCAGTATCTCCTTCATCTGAGTCTACCTTCATACCAGATGTAGTCTTAAATGATTTAAAGAAGCGTTTTAAGCACATTTTATTATGTTTCGATCGTGATATCGCTGGCGTAAGTAATATGCGCAAGGTGAGCCTTAAAACAGGCTTAAATGGCTTCTTAGTACACAAGTCTTTTAAAGCAAAAGACATCTCAGACGCAGTAAAAACCAATGGGTTTGAGAGTGTTCATGATTGGTTAAAGAAATTATTATGGAAATATTGATGATGTTATTAGCATTTATTGCTTTCGCAGTTGTATTTGAATTTTTTATCCTTCCTTTGTTGAAACGGTTATTCCCTTTATTCTTCATTATTATGTTGATGCAGGCAATTGCTCGAAACATTGAAGAGATTAACGAAACTGTAGTATATTTGCAGAAAAAAGAACCTGCAAAGGTAATTGAAGTACGTAAAACTATTTCTAATATTACTACTACATTTGCAAAAAAAGTTCAGATTGAATGAATTAAATAATTTCCTATGCAAAGTAAGAAAAAAAGGATGACTTTACAGTTGAATAAGTTTGCGAAAGCAATCTCGAGAAAGAAAAAAGTCACCAAAGTAAACAATGCAACCCCTAATGAATTTGATGGTATTAAGTTTAAAAGTAAACTTGAGACTTATACTTATCAAAAACTACAGGAAAACGGTATACATGCTGTGTATGAGGGTGAAAGATTTACTCTCATACCAGCTTTTAATTATCAGAATGAGGCTGTCAGAGCGATGACATACTTACCTGATTTTGTTGGAAAAGATTTTGTAATTGAATGTAAAGGCTTCGGTAATGATGCTTTCCCATTAAGATGGAAAATATTTAAGTACACACTATTTCAGCAAAAAGCAAATTATAAGCTATATCTGGTTAAAAACAAGAAAGACGTTGACCAGCTTATAGAAAATCTCAAAAACTAAAAAATTATGTCAGAATTTATAAAAGAAGGCAATTGTATTGTACCCAAACCAAACGGATTAGACTATGACCTAGTACCTAAAAAAGTATATAACCTCATGTATAATGAATATACTGGAGTATCTTATTTTGAAGAGGATGGCTCATTGAATTTACCAAGTAAGGTATATAGTACCGAGGATGATGACCGCTTTGTTAAGCGTGTCATAACATATTATAACAATACTGATAAACTCAGTACTGGTGTTATGTTAAGTGGTATTAAAGGTACTGGTAAAACTGTATTGGCAAAGGTAATCGCCCGTGATTCCGGTCTTCCTGTTATTGTAGTTAATGAAAATTATCCTACACGACGCATCAATGACTTCTTTAAGAAGTTTTCTACACCAGTGTGTGTAATCTTTGATGAGGTTGATAAGAACTGGAATACTGAATTTTTATTAGGATGGCTTGACGGAGTACAAACAAATGCTAAGAAATTAGTACTGTTTACTTGTAATGACGATAATATAGTTAGTACTTATCTAAAAGATCGTTGTTCACGTGTTCGTTATTTGCGCAAATTTGCTGCAGATGAAAACACAAAATTCCTAAAGTCTATCATTGCAGATAAAGGTATCGATGACAAAAATGATGAAATTTATAAATTTATCACGAGTAGTTTCAATTTATTGTCAATGGACAATATTTTGTCATTCCTTGATGAGAAGATGTTATTCCCTGAGTATGACAACTTTACTATCGTTAAGGACATGAACATTAAGTTGAAAGACGAGTTCATGAAAAAAATGAGCGCATCGAAAAACCCTAACGAATCTACAAAAGATTTACTAAGTAATGTTTTGAATAATAACTCCGAGTATTATGATGATACATCAGAATACTATGATGACAATGATGATGATGACTATGACGATGATGATGAACCATGTGATTGTCCTGAATGTCGTATGGAACGAGATAGACTTCTAAACTTATTACATGAATCTATATGTAGTAATTAAAAATTTAATTTTTACTACTATGGGAATAGAAAAACCATATGAACCAAATGATACTATCGTTTGGTATAAGTGTGCTGCATGTGGCAGTATTTTTTATGAAGACGCAGTTGAATGTAAAAAATGTCATGGGTATTTAGAAGAGATGGAAACACCTGTTTCTGATCTTATGAAAGAACCTGGTTTTGATGATTCAATTGGTGTTAAAATTGAAGAAACTGGTGATGAAATTCTTGATCAAGTGATTGAAGAAGATGAATTACCAGTAGAAGATAAAGAGTAATATGGAAGTAAAAACACCTTATTATGAAGATTTAACAAGAATATCCAACAGTAATGTAGGTCTTTTCATAAAGAAAGGACCTCATTACTTGGGGGATACACTTAAAGGAATACAGGAAGGACTGAAAGCATCGTATTTAGACAAAGGTACGATGATACATATGTATATCTTACAGAAAGAAGAATTCTGGGATAACTATGAAATACTAACGTTTGAAACCCCAAGTTCCAAACAACAGTTACAGTTCGCTGAAACATATGTTGATAGTACTGAATTAGACGAAGATAGACGCGTTCTAAGCGCATATCAGGCATCTTATAGTACAAAAGGTAAGTCAGACGATAAAAGTCTCGCAGAGGGGCTAGAATTGCGTAATAAGCTTGATGATTACATTAAGTATTTACAAATTGAAAGAACTTCTAATAAGAAAGTAATTTCATTTTCTGATTTAAATCAACTAAAAAATATTGAAGCAAATATTCGTGCTCATAAAAAAGCAAACGAACTATTATATGAACAGCCAAGTACATGTGAAGTTTATTCAGAATTTCATATTAATTGGGATTTTGTACGACCAAATTGGAGTGTTGCATGCAAATCATTAATTGATAGATTTGTAGTAGACCATACAAATAAAAAGATAACGCTTATAGATTTAAAAACTACAGTAGATGTTCATAACTTTGAAAAATCTATTGAAGAATATGACTATGTTAGACAGTTAGCTTTTTATAGCTTGGCACTAGAAGCATATTTTGAAGTAGAGTTAGACCTCGTGTTTAGTGACTATACTATAGAATATTACATTGTTGCAGTACAAAATAATGGTACAAATAACGTCCGTGTACTAAAGTTTTCTCATGAAGATATTGACAAAAAGTATCAGATAATCCACGATGCATTAAGAGAGATAGAATGGCATATTACCACTGACCAGTGGGATCATTCTAAAATCTATTATACAGGAGATGGATCAGAAACTTACAAACCAGCGTGTTAAATACGTAAATGATATTATCCTTGCCCTATTATTTAGTGACAAGGGTTTAGAAAAAAAAGATATATTTATAAAGGGTTTTATAAGTGTATACTTTGATGATATAGAACGACCTTATTTAGATAATCATGTCTTTATAATGTATGATACGAATGAAGTTGATGGTGATTATGTTCGTCTTTTAAGTAAGATTGAAAATATGCCTAACTATTATTCATCATATAATATAATGATATCTGGAGTATGGTATAAGGTATTCTGCTTTACATTAAACCCGAAATACAAAAAAGAATTTAACTTACTTAAAAAAGGTAAGTTAACCCGTATTAAATCTCTTACAAAGAGTACAATTCTTGAATATAATTTTGATGAAATATCAGACTTGTCTATGTTTATGTCAGAAGATATTCCTGAATTAAAAAAAATTATTCCAGAACAGGACTTCATCCCTGAAATGGAATAACTCATTACTTCATACTACAAATAAAAAAGCCCCAAGGTACAATTTGTATTAAGGGGCTTTCTTTATTATTTTTTTTTAACTAGAACGTAAGCTGAGTCTCCATATACTTGCGTTTTGCGCGAGGATCTCGAACCTCAAAGAGGTTTTTGACAGGCGTACTCTTTATCATGTTCTTCATAAACTTAGGCATACCTTCATATGGACCTGACTTAACGTCACTGAATGCAGACTTATCTCCGAACCAGTTAGGTATCATCAAGATCTTTATAATGCCTGACAACTGTTCTATAGTACCTGTTGCGGCAGATGGTGAGTTTAACATGTTGATAAGCTCTAGAGGATTATACATTGTAGATAATTCAAATCTAGTTCTTAATGCAACATATGCCATTTCGTTAGTAAACCAGTTATCTGGGTCTTCGTCTGCCAGAGCATTCAACAACGGAACAATAATTATAGCAAGCGCTGCGATAGAACCAAGTTCTAATATAGTGCGCTTAATATTATACTGTTCATATGGTTCAGCGTCGTTATACATTTGTACTAACGCTTTTAAATTAGTTATATTACCTGATTTAAAGAAATCAAATAAAAACCTAACTGGCGTTAAGTACATACCCTCTTCTTCAAACTGTGTCATATGATTAAATTGTCTAGATTTAAAGCGTTTATGAGCACCAATTATCATGAAGTTACGGTGTAAGAATAGTAACTGTAAGTATGCATTTTGGTGGACATATGCTCTATCAGAATCATTAAGTACGCCATCAAGATCAGCTGCTAAATGGTTTGATAAGTTCTTTATTTTATTCTCAAGTTTAGTATTGATATACTCCGCATATTCTGCTTTAGGTGTTAATACTCCATCGCTATTAAAAGTATATGCATCATATAATGTATTACCCATCCTACTCCAGATTTTATTTCCCTCACTTTTATTTTCAGGGTAGTATCTGGATATAAACTGAGATCTACTTATAAATTCACCATTATATAGTTTATGATCTTTGTATATAGCAACAAGCATAGTAGACTTTACTATAAAATCGCCAGCACTGTAACCATTATACCAAAAATGCTTATTTAATGCCCGTAATGTTTTACTCTGATCCAAGTACTTATATGTATCACGGTTGGATCTAGAAACCTGATTATACATTAGCATTGCACCAAGCAAGTCTTTGTGTGCAGGGTTGCCTAAATTAGCCATAACCTCTGGCAGTTTACTTAGCACAGTCTTATTTGCGTCATTTAAACCTTTAACCGTGTAATATCTACCAAGTATACTCTCAATATGACTGTATGTAGCAGCAGTAGTAAACCCTGTAAATATTGCTGGTAAATTGGCAAACAAGTTAACACGTCTTACATATTCTGCAAAGTTGGTTAGTACCTTTGTAACACTAATTCTTGTCTTAGAATTAGGTAATTTTACTTCAACATTGTCTTTGCGTTTACCATATACTTCCATATCAGCTAAGTTAATAGCCTTAAAGAAAACATTTGACAATTGACCTTCAATTGTTTCTGTCTTACCTTTAACACCTACCTTTTTAGTAACTTTTCTTTTACCTAGTTGGTGAATAACAAGTTCAATATCAGGCGCAATACTATTCATTTGTTTATAGTTTTCTGCCATCTCGTGATAAGCTATGTATGCACCAATAAGATCACTTGTAATCATGTTAGGATCTTTTAACATATCAATAAAGTGCGTTGGAACAAACTTAATATAACTACCATCAGGTCTTTTTGCAAACTCATTTATAAAATCAGTATCATCATTATTTACACCGAAAGTATCCTCAGCCATAAACTTAAGTGACTCTTTAAAATCACCACGTCGCTTTGACATCTCCATCATTCTAGCAGATATTTGTGGTATTTTATACCTACTACTATTACTTAAGAAAGATACTTTACGATTTGATTCATCAGTAGTATTAATCAGTTCTTCGTATATTTTTTTTAACGTTGCGTTAGACTGAGCCTTGTTATAAGCAATTCTATTATCGTAAAACTTACGCTTTGGTTGAATATATTCAGCTGAATCAGCAGTATCATAATTATCATTAATCCAGTTTGATTCAGGAGATAATTCTGACCAGAATCTGTTAGGCTCAATACGTATGTACTTACTGTTTTTAGGTTTTATATATGTCCAAGCTGAAGTAGGTAATATTTCGCCGCTTCTAGGATCTGTAATTGTATTTAATGATAACCACTTTGTATCATTAGTTTTTAATGCCTCTCTTAGTCCTTCAGCCCATTCTGGCTTTCTAACTATTTCTGCAATATCTGAAAATTTAGTACCTTCTTTTTTATCAGTAGGCGTATTGCGTCTAATGTCATTCATTTCAACGTCAATGTCTTTGATTCTTTCCAGATAGCTATTAGAAAACAAGGTTTCATCTGTATATGCTTCATTAATATCTCTAGTAAGCCTTAAAAGTTCATTCCTTTCTTTTCGTAGAGCCTCATATTTTTCACCATACCAACTACGCTCAATCTTATCTAATAACTTGTAGAAACTTTCATCATAAACGGTACGTGTATTGAATTCTTGCCATATTTCAAACTGTTCCTTTGTTAGTGTTGCTTGCATTTTAGCCATTTCAGCTTCAAACGCATCCTGATTTACGGTATACTTTAAATTACCCTCAATCTTTTCATTAAAGGTTTTAAGTTCTAAAGCAATTTGCAAATCTGTACCAGTCTTAGGACTACCATCGAGGTAGTATAAGTTCGATAGATTGGCTTTTTGTTTTACTAGACCTCTTAGTTTATTTCGTTGTGCTTTTGTTAATAAAGATGGATTAAATGAACCACTTTTATCTCTGCCTTTAGACATAATTATATTCATTTCTGTCTGAAGTTCGTCTTTAGCTAGTACAGTTGCATCAGATAAAGCCAATCCAGCTTCATAATACTCTGGTATAAATCGTCTTTCTGAGTATTTACTATGCCATTCATGGATTCTACGACGATACTCTTTGCGTCTATCTTCTGGCAATTTACCAGCATCTATATCCTTTTCAATACCAAACTCTGCATTTATTTTATCAAATGCTCTACGTTTATCTGCATTATGTTGACCATAATTTAGATCTCTAACAAGATAACCAGTAAACTTACCATCCTTATCTTTTTCATATAACAGTTGTAAAAGCTTTTTATCTGGTAATTGTTCTGATAGGTTAACCAATCGCTGACCTTTTCTATTTGTTGATCGAGCAACTTCATTCTTAGCGTTGGTTATAGTCAAGTGAATAAGTCTAATAGCTTCATCATTTAATTGACTTGACATACCCATATATCTTGCAATATAAAGTATATCTCTGTCTGTTGCTGTAAGTTCTGATATAGTTTCTTTTAATGTAGTAGATCCTGTGTCTTCACCCCAAGCCCTAATTATATTAGCAGATACTGCCTCTACTAACGAATCATACTTATTACCTATCTCTGTAAACTCTACAATAAGACTATTAACATAGTCCTGTAATTCCTTTTTAGTAATAGTTTCATCATCAACAACAAAGTCTTGACCTTCAAACCAATTAGTAGTATCTAATAGGCGTTTAACTTCTTCTAACATAGGTTTATAGAACCCTATGTAGTCAGTATTTAACTGGTTTAATTGTGTTGAATTAACTGTGTTAGGGTTAGCTAGCGCATTATCAATATATTTCGTTGCATTGTCTATATCTGTCATAAGATATGACACAAATCGTATAATACCTTCTTGCTGTTCTAGTTCTGTTAATTGATCAATAAGCTTATCATACTGTAATTGTCTAAGCAATCGCTGCATATTGTTTATCTGCTCAAGATTTTTTGTATTATATCTGTTTACCGTATCAATTCTTGATGATAGCCCATCAATAAGATGCTTATATAATGTTAGAATCTTTTTTAAAGCAGCTTCTGTTCTAGCTCGTTGTGTTCGTGGACTTGTTCCAGTACTTGTTGTAGGTGTTTGTGGTTCTGGTTGTTTCTGTTGTTGTGGGGCAGTACCTGGCTTACTAACGACACCTTCAGCATAAATATAAGGATTGCTAAAAGCTTGATCAGCTAAGTCTGAAAATATAGTTTTATTTTTAATCAACCATCCTAAATGAGTAAGTTCAAAATCTTCTTTACTTATAGATAGCTCACCTGGTATAATGTCAATTTTATCTAAATTTCTACGAGCCATCCAGTCTTGCAGTCTTTTCAATTCAGGCTGCCTGTTTAATTTGCTCCAGATGTTAGTTTTTTCAATGCTATAATGCATATTCGAAATAATATCATATGCTTTTTTATAAGCGTCTGTTCCAACTTTATCTGAAGTAAGGTCTGATATATTAAATACTTCTTCACCTATATATAGTTGATCGCCTATTATATATAATTGTTTGTCTTTAAGTATCTCGTAGCGTAATATCTCCTTTGGGTTAGTTGCATTTTTATCAACCCTTGTTTGCATGCCAAAATTAATAATAAGGCTTAACAAGTCCATAGGAGTTATAGGTAATTCTTTACCGTCAATTGTTACATAGTCTACCTCATTCGCTTTATAATCGGCTAAAAGTTTTAATATTAGCTCTACAGTTCCTTTAGCACTCTTACTAAATCGTTTAACATTTACTTTTACACTAACAGGTTTCTTTTTGTTAGGGGTATCCTCTGCAGGAATTGTAAAGTATGATGTACCAGATCCTCCAGTAATATCTACCGGTTGACCGAATACAGTAAATGCTTTATAATCACCAGCAATACCCTTACCTAATGCAAATTGTGGCAATAGGTTAGTCATATCAAATGTAGAAGGTATTTTAAAAATAGGCACTTCTTGTATTGGTCTTTGTATTGCCTTACTACCATTACGTAGTGTATTTAGTGTACCATTTGTTCTATTAACAACAGCTGGCATAACACGTCCTTTCTTGGATGCTTCTATGATACTATTACGAAATGCAGATAACTTACCTAATTCAAATTCAAGAACCGAATTTGTCTTATAGTTAAACGTCCTGCTATAAGAAGCCGGTGTACGCAACGCCATTACATATTTCTTACCACTCTTATGGTATAAGTGTAAATAAATAGCAGCATCATCCCATGTTGAGGGATCATCGATTGAATACTTCTTACCATATTCACTTACAGTGTACTCAAAATCACATTCTGATAAGAATTTATCTGATTTTAATGCATCTGACAAGTCTTTTGATGATTGATATCCTGGTAACATCGATCCTGTATTACTAGGATCATATACTAGCTGCATAAAAGAACCTCTTTCTGGATCAACATCAGTTGTATCAGAAGAAGTATCATCCCCATCTAAATATGGGAATACTTCACTATCATTTTTTGAATCAGGTATACTTAATATTGATTCATATATATTACTTGATGCTGAATATAGTCCTTTATTTAATGCTGATTTTATATTAGATGGTTCAAAGGAAACAAAAATATTTTGATTTTCCATTTGATTATCATTAATACCATAAAATATCATACCATCATTACCATTAGCTAACGCAATTAATGATTTCTGTTTATATCCAGTTTTCTCTGTAAGTGTATATGGGTCTTTTATATTTAAGAATACTGGTATAGAATACGGTCTATCTAATACTGTTCCTTTTGTAGGTTCTTTTGTATCCGTAAAAAATATCGCACGATTACTACCGCCATCTTTGGCAAAATAATTATCATCAAATTCTTTTTTAAATTCGGTAATAAATTCATTACTGTGATGCCATACCAATAGCGGCTCACCATTTTCATCTACTACTTTAGAAACATTTGGGTCATTTGGGTTAGTCCAATCGCCAAACCAGTTCCTAAATTCTTGAGTAAGCAGTTTGGTTTTAAGTTGAATCGCTTCATACATATTACCATTTGTTATGCCTAAAAGTGACTTAAACAGTATAGATTCCTTACCATTTGGTGCAATTTCTGCATTGACTTTACTTAAACCATTACTTTCGTTCATAATAGATTCAAGTAGCGACATACTTTTACCGTATAATCCCGGCTCAATACCAAATAAAGATGCAATCCAGTTGATAATCTTACCAAAAATAGTATTACTACGTACTTTCGATAGTATTCTTGCACCAGATATGTCTTGTAATTCCTTTATAAAACGTGGGTTTGCAAATAATTCTGATAAGAATTCATTAATATTAGTAAGACCGTACATACTGTAGGCTTTATCTTTAGACAATTGTTCCCACGTAGTATTATACTTTTTAGCTAATAGTTTTCTTGTTGATGCGAGGATTGCTTCTGCTTCTGCACGTTTATCTGCGTTAGTTTTTAGTACATTGGTTGTAAAAGCATGCATAATTTCGTGTAATACAACACGATCCAATCTATTGTCATCGTACTTACTTACAGCATCTGGGTTAATAAGTATTTCCCCAGTAGCATTATCATACATAGCTGCAGCTAGTGTGCCATATCGTGAGTCTTTAGTCGCAAGTTTAATGGTTATACCGTCAATAAACCCATTTGTGTGAGCATTTATCATTGAAACTAGTTCAGATAGCTCGCTATTACTACCATCAATTGCTGTTAAAACATCTTTTACAGTAGAAGATTCCTGACCATTAAACAAACGGTCTTTTATCGTCTTATCAGTAGTTTTGTCACCTACTTCAGATTCTACATCATTAAATATTTCTGGATCTTCTGTGTATTCCTCAGTAATTTCTAACAAAGAAGTATAAGGAACTTCATTGTTTTCATCAAGAATTATATTAGGATAAGTTGATTTAAAGCTCTTAGAAAAGACTTTTGCTTTGGTCTGAATAGCAGCCTTACGATCACCATTAAAGTGCTCTAAAAGGTCTGAAAATAGCTTAGAAGGTGCCCCATTAGGAGCACGATCTATAGCATTACCTTCATTTTGAGACCATATGTCATATGCTGCAACTTCACCAACTACGTCAACTAGTTCTTGAAACTGTTGAGCAACTTGTTTATTACTTAAATTAGGACAACTTATCATAATTATTTACATGTTTTAATAGCGGTATCATCGCTTTCATTATTCATTCTGTCTATATTGTTCTCAAAATATTCTAAAGTCATATGGGATGTTTCCACACCAGCAACTCCGTCAATATTATAATTTGTTAAAGCAATTGCAGCTTTCTTTGGTCTAGACATACCAACATATCTTAGTTGTGATGCCATCTGAACTGAATTATATTCTGCTGTGGATATATCGGAATCATCTACAAAAGCATAAGTATATGTACTACCCTGTGATTTATGTATAGTAGATGCATACCCAAAGTCCATTGATTTTTCTTTATATACAACCTTGCCGATTTCATCAGTAACATCGAACATAGTAAATATAGATTCAACTACACTATAATACGCTTTCCATGTCATTGCCGATTCCTTTGAAGCGGAAGCTCTTGTTATTTCACCATTAGATGCCATCGCATAATAAGAAGCTACTTTCTTTTTTGTATTTAAGAATGCTGTTCTTAATATGTCATTCATAACCTTTTTATCTTCATTAGTTAAGATATAGAATGATATTTTATTAGCATCTTCTTCAGACTCCATAGTATTCCTAACAGTTAATTTTGTAGGCTTTATATTAGCGTCCATCTTTGTAAGACCATATAAATCAGGATACATACTTGATACTGTAGATTCTACTGATTTAGACTCAATAACACGGTAATCAGATGAATTATATATACCCATTTCTTTACCGTCTTCATCTGTCAATGTATTATAAGCGGTTAATGTTTCACCAACATGAATATCGTTTAATGATTCATATCCCATTGAAAGTCTAATCAAATAGTTATATAGGTTAACCGCTTTATTTGTAAATGCAAGTATTTTAACAAAGTCTGCATCGTTCTTGTATGCATCTGAATTAAATAATTTAGAGGCTGTGTTAAGCCAGTCTTGTGATTTTGAACCAGGTATGTACATTCTACCATCATTATTAGAAGTAATATTTGTAGAGTGCTTCATACGATAACCATTTACAGTAGCATTATCTCTAATATACTGCAACCATCTTATTAACGGGTTATTACCAGTCTGTCTCTTTATATCTGTAAGTTTATATACATTATCTTGCTGTAACGCTTTAGATATTGTGTTTTGACCAACAGGGAATAGCTGTGCATCATCACCGAGATATAGAACTTTACCACCATTATTTCTAACAGTGTTTTCTAGTATATCCACAGTATCATCATTGATTAGTGAAAATTCATCTACAATAACTAGACTGCCTGGTCTAACCGCATGCTTGCCGTTTTGACCAAATTCAACACGACCGGTTACTTCATTTATAGCAGGTTTTATAGAAAGTAATTTAGCTAATGTCATAGCCCTTTCACCTACATTCTTAGAAAGAACCCCTGATGCTTTATGTGTTGGAGCAGCCAATTGATAGTCGCGTACTCCAGATTTAGCTTTAGCTACATTCAAATAATGCAGTAATACTTTCATTATAGTAGTCTTACCAGTACCAGCGTAGCCTACTAAAGTAAAATTAGATTTGTCCTTTTTGTTTTGTAACCATTTTGCTATCTTATTAAGAGCCTCCATTTGTTGCTCACCTAATTGAAACTGAATACCAATCTCACTTAGATCAAGCGTTACACCATTAATAACAACAAGATTTGGCTCACCTGATAGAGTTGATCTACCACTATCCTTATAACTTAAAGATGATTCATTTTTAATAAGATCAACTTCTTGTTTTTTATTATCTATAGTAGGTTCAGTGGTGTTCTGTTCTGGAAGTTTGTTAGCAACTGAATTAGCGTACACATCATGAATTGCTTGTTTACCTTCAGTACTAATTTCACGTGTACCAATACCTGCAAAATTATTAGTTAACTTAGGTGTAGGCGTTTGTACAAATTCACTACTATTTTCATCCCATGTATACCATTTATTATCTCTTTGATTAAATACATATACAGGTTTACCAGCTTGAATAGCCATTTCTACAGCGTACCCTGTACCACCTGATACTGCCTGCTTTAATGCGGTACGCGTATCGTTTGGTTGATTAGGGAATACATTTTCACCAGGATTAACAATAGTACTAACAGCAAATATTGCATCAGAATATTTAACCTGAGCCCAATTACGTATTAGTCTATCGTCTTTCATATAAGGATATTGATATCCCCACACAGCTTTAGCAGCCTGTGCAGACTTTTCTCTACCTTCTTGATAATCTTCAGCACTTATTTCTATATTACCTGCTGGCGTTTTTTCATTATGATAATAGTGTCTTTTCTTTTTTAAACCAAATGCACTACCAATTACATCCCACATCGAATCAGCACCAATAGCTCCTCCAGAATGAAGTGTAGCTTCTTCTATATTGAATTGTTCTACAACCTCTTTCTCTTCTATTACTTCAATATTAGGTGTATTAGATACAGGTGTTTCTGTTTGTAATAGTTCGTATTGAAATTGTTCATAACCGTTATTTTTCAGATATTCAAATCTATCTTCAGACCACCCTTCGAGATTAGACCATTCAGAAGCAGTAACTTCAGATAAACTATACGGAGCTTTTGTAACTCTAACTAGTACAGATTCTCCTGCAGACTTGCCTTCTGTTGCGTAGAATGATATAATATCACCGACTTTTATGTCTTGCTGATTATATGATTTACTACGATCTCTTGTTGTTGCTGTACGTTTACCTTCTTTTATTAATTCTATAGTAGATTTACCAGAATATTCAGGTCTCATTTTTCTACCGCCAGTACCATCTTCAAAGTTCATAGGTATACTATGATCAATTTTTATAGTTTTCTGTTTATCATTTGACGTAGATGAGTTAGCTAGCGCGTTTAATTCCGCTACTTTTTCTTTAAGATATGCGTATAGTTTTGGCGTCCTTACTTCAGATATGTTAGCTATCTTACTATTAAAGAATCCATCACCGGCTGGTATTACTACTTTTGTATAACCTTCACGTTCAATCGCATCTTTTATATCAGATATCTCATCATCAATTACTTTTTTGAATTCTTCAATATCATCATCCGTCCATCTTGCATCATTTACACTAACGTTATGCTTTCTATAAAACCACTTCATTGTACTAATAGGATAGGCGTTGTCCAGTCCACGTATTACGGCAGTTGTTGGATTGTTAGCACTACCGTAAGATAGACCACTACCATATTTAGCAGCATACCATCCACCAACATTTGGATTTGTACCAGATGTTCTGTCTGTATTATCTGTAAAAATATATAGGGTACTTGAATCTTCTCTTACTTCTTCTCTATTATATGGTTTTTTTGCAGAAACTATCTCAAAACCTTGTTTAACTTCAGATTCAGTTTGCATTTTCTCAACTATAATATTATCTGATGAACTTTCATTCTTATTTATTTCATCATTTATAGTTTTATTTATATCCGTGTTAGGTATAAATGTAAATAGATCTTCTATAATTGAATCATTATTGAATTTATTATATGCTTCTGTATGTGATTTTATATAACTAATTATACCGTCCACAGAAAAATCATTGATAACTTCTACTAAGTTCGAAGCTATGTACGTCATGTTAGACCCGTATTCATACAAGGTATTAGATCCTTGTTTAAAACCTCTTTTCTGTACTAATTGGTATACTGGTTGAGCATTACCATTTTCATCAAATATATTACCTATGTTTTTATATAATAAAACGCTATCTGAATTATTACTTTTATCTATTTTAATCTTAACATAAGATGCCCTTGTAGAAAACGGTCTATTGTTTATAAATAAAATAGGATAGTTTTTATCATATGTTGGATGTTTTACAGATGATTTAATATGTGGTAATTCTCGAATGTCCCTAATCTGTTGATTATCCACGATAATCATACCGCGATCTTCTGTAAACGCTATAGTAGGGACTACTTCCTCATTATGCCAATTATTTAAAAACATTTCATCTGCATCAAACGAGTATGTCTCATTTAGGAATTGTTCATCAATTTCAGCCATAGCCTTAGCATAGCCAGATGATTTGCGCCATGAGTTAGGTACGTACTTAAATAATGCGTTTGCACCTGCATTATCTGCGGAAGTAAAGAAAGCATACAATGCAAGATCTTCTGCAAATTCACGAATAGTAGAGTGTTCGCTATTCAGTAACTCTTCCCAGAATATAATTAAATTATTTGTCAGTGCTTTATCGTATATATTATTATTTACAGTTATAAATTCAGGATCAGTATTAACTTGGTCTATAACAGGCTGAGCTACAATAAAGTTAATTAATTCATTATTAATTTTACCAGTATCACTTAGTAGTTCGGGGTATTTACCATCCATGATATCAGCCTTAAGCATCATCAATCTTTTTGCTACAGTATTTGTACCAAAAAACAATTGTCTAAACTTAGTAGGTGTCATCATATCACGGAACGCTTCTGACTTAACTTTACCTTCTATTACACGAGATATACGTTTTGCCTGGTCAACTGTTAAACCATAATAGTTATCGGTCAGTCTGCCTACTACAGATAGTATATTGCTGAACCTACTTGTGTTTCTAAACATAAGTGACGAGAATAATTCTTTACCAAATATAACACTATTGTTTAATTTAGTTGATATGAATGACTCGTTAATTAAGCTCTTCAATTCGTCAGTAAACAGTGCAGATCTAAACCGCATAAATTCATCATACTTGCGCTTAAATATACTCTGTGTAATTAACGAGTTGCCAAACTTTTTAGTATCTACTTGAGATATATTAACAAATTCGGCTAATGCATCAGCATATACCTTAAGGTTATTAAATGTACTATATACTCTTAATTGATATGTATACCAAGCCATATCCCTTTCATTTTCAGGAGTATGTATACTATTTAATAGTTCTTCTTTATTTATAGCACTTAATGGAGTATTTACTTCATATTTATCTTCATACTCTTTTATAGATAGACCTACTGAATCAGCGGCTTTCTTTTTATAATCATCTAAGATCTTATTAATAGCCTCACGTTCAAGTTTTGTTCTGCTTTTTGTTTTATCAATACCATACATACCTGATAATGTATCAACACTATTTGCAATTTCTTTTAAAATAGGTTGAGGCATAAAGTAGAATGTAGTTTCACCCATACCTGTACGTAAGAATAGATTGGTCATATTATACGTCCAGTTACCTATATTTAATTCTACAATATAAGGGTCTTTGGCTATATCTACGAAGGCGTTAATCATTGCAGACAACCAGTCTAGCACTTTATCCATTGTACCTTTATCATAGATTGAGTCTAAGTCAAGCATGCCGTATTGCTGTAATAACACTGTATCAGAGGATGCTCTAAATCGTACTTTAAATGCTTGCGTAAGTGCGTGGTGCACGTTGTTCAATGCGAATGGGCCAATACCTTTTTTAGAGCTAGTATACTCTATTTTCTTCTCTAACTGATAAGCAGGTGCATAGAATCTAAACGGTTGGTTTGTTCTAGACACTTTTCCTCTTTTAATAATCTTCAAGATACCTTTTACTTTATCGGTAGCGGTATCAATTGATTTTTTAAGTTCGTGCTGATTGTTAGTTTGCGTAAGTATTGTAATATATGATGATAATAATTTGTTAACATTGGCTTTATCAGAATTACCTTCAAAACCAAGAGCATCATCAAATGGTGTTGGTACAATATCACGAATAGTCCAAGAGTAGTCATATGTATCTGTTGCAGCATCATATCTTACTTTAGATTTTGTTGCTTTTAGATAATCATTATACGAATCAAGTTTATTCTTTTTGTAACTAGCTGCCCTTATTATAGGTTGCTTATTTGCATCAACACCTAGTACTTCATTAAACCATTCATTATATCCAGTAAAAGCTTTTGCAATATCTTTATCAGTGGCTTGTACGTGGAATCTTTCTTTTACGTCACGTTTTACAGCATCGTAAGTATATCTAGCAACATATAGTTTATCAATATCAAAGTCAGATCCTGTAAGTTTTGTAAATGCATCAGGTAATACTATCATATCACCATAATTTTCTGGAAGTACGTCCACAAAACGTAGTGCTGAAATAGATGCCAGACCTTGAGTAGGAATACGATACCCTATAGAGTTAGCCTTTGCATTTTCACCAATAACATTATTATCAATTAGGAATTGTTTTGCCTCATAAAATGTAAGTCTATCATAATTAGGAATTATATCAGCAAACATTGCAATACTTATGATAGAGTCCATAGACCCATCCTTATTAACTAGTTTAAGCTTCTTTCCTTTATTATAGGTATGTTCTGATACTATCGTACCATCTGATGCTTTAAATGCAAACGAAGACATTTGAATGAATGATCCGCCTGGAGTATGAATATCTACTGTTTCCGCAGTAACTAAAGAAAGAGTTCTTTCTTCAAGCCACTGGTTATCAGATAAAGCTGATAAAGGAATATTAAACGTACCGGTTTCTTCATCAATACGTATACCATCTAAAACATTTATATTCATGTTTGATGATTTTGCATCACCTTCTATTAGCTTACTAAAGATCTTTTTACTTAAATCATAAACCTTGCTCGCTTCATCATAAACTGCCCCAAACTTTTCAATTATACGACTCTTACCTTTATTTGATAAAGCATTCATGGACCCAAAAATAGTATCAATTAACTCTTTACCTGTTATAGTTTTACCGGTATTGTAATCAGTATATTCTCTTGCAGGAACAATATTTGATATAACACCTTTTGCTACCTGTGTACCAAGAGAAGCATCATCATGATGGTGAGGATCTGTAACTAACTGTTTACGCAAGTATTTGTATTCTTGAGTATATACAGGTATATCAGATAAGTCATTAATCTCTTTATTATGTGTATCTTTATAGAATGAGAATCTTTGTCTACCACCAACCTTTACAGCTGAATTAAATATAACCATGTCAACAGGCTTTTCTGTATCGTTCATTCTATCATATAGAACTTTATTATCACCTGTTGCTAAACCCTTCATTAAAGGGAAGATTGCCATCTTATTAAAGAACGGTATTGCTAAAGAGTTTCTTTCATCAAAGTTAAAGCCAAATGACATATATTTAAGCGCTTTAAGCGATGCTTTCATTGCTTTAAAATATAAGTCAGGATTACTACGCCAATCATCTGTCTCTTCTAATATACGATATGCCTCTGCAATTTCGGGTGTCCATTCATCAGATGCCTCAACGATATGTCGTAGCATTGAAGGACTAATAAAACATGTTGCATCAGCCTCATTAATAGTACCGCTTCTTTTTGTTTCGTCGTAGTCGTACTCCTTAACATCGCTGTCAGCAATAGCTTCAGCTTCTTTATAGAGCTTAGCGTATTTCTTATCTTTAAATGAAGTAGGGTCAGCTGCAATTTTTTCTGCTTCTTCCTCTGATAACTTTAGCTTGTTAATGAGAAGGTCTTTGAAATTACCTCTAGTAAATAGTTTTCGTAATTCTGCAACCTGCTCACTGTAAACCATATTGTCATTAATCTCACTTACAGTATATGTTGTTTTGCCATACAAAGGATGCCCTTCAGGCCATTCCAACCTCATGTTTTCACCAGTAGACAATAGACCGCCAAGACGTTTGATCTTGTCGATAGTAGGATCTGTTATATTACCTTCTTTATCTCTGCCCCATTTATAGTATGCAGGGTCACCAGAAAATACTTTTTCAAATTCAATTATTGATATTACAGTATTTATAGCAAAATCAGCAATCATATCATAAACAGCTAATGATTCTGCATTATTTTTTATTACATCATTTGCTGATTCCTTATACTGTTGTAACGTTGCCTTGAATCTTGCTGGATCTAATAGATTATTTTTAGCAGAACTGATGCGATCATCCATACTAATGATGCCTAGGTCTTTAGCTTTTTTAAGCTCAGCCTTCATCATTTCGTTTAACAATCTATTCATATAAGCGAGCTGTGTATCGAATGATACAGGAGCTTCTTTAGTGCCAACAAATAGATCTTTCGCTACCTGTAGATTGAACTTTTGACTATTTGATGGATCATTGAAGTTAACGAATGTTTCCTTACCATCTCTTGTGATATAGACACCATTAAAAACTCTAAAATACGTGGCATTCTTTTGTCCGATATGATAGTTTGCAACTTTTTCATATGCAGATAATTCTTCACTTTGTTTGATGCCATCTTCAACAGCATCAATTTCAGAAAGCATATAGTCTACGAAACGAGTAAGCGTTTCTTCTGAAAACTTTACAACCATTGCATTAGGATTTGAACTACTTGTTTCAAGCCTAATTCTATCGTGTGTCAATGGTATACCTGTTATAGTATGATACCTTTTCTTATCCGCCATAGTAGGCAAAATGATATGGTCTTTATTAACCATAGCCATCTTGATAAGGTAATCTTCTACTGGTGATATATCGAAATAGTCTCGACCTTTATCCTTAGTACCTTCTTCTCTAAAACTAATAAAAGTATTTAGTTTTATTTTTAAACCATTTCTCAATGAATTTAATATCAACGATCCTCTTTTATTTCTACCTCCGATATAAGATACACTTTCTAACTTATTAACTAGTTCACTATCATTGTTTAACCAGTTAGTAAAGTCAGACATAAAGTTATTTTGTGATATAGGATATAACAAATTACCATTAGCACCTATTACTGATAGATCTTCTGATGTCTGATTATTCTTTGTATAATATTTAGACATCGTATTTATGACTCTTTCATTTTTGTATAAGTCATAAAGCTCACCCTGTATTTCTTTAGATGATTTACCTTTATTAATCTTTTTTATAAACTTGCCTTTATTCTTAATGATACCAGCTATAGTATTGTTAAATATAGTAACAAGTGTTGTTCGGTATACCCCATTAGATAGTTCAGCATTACTGTATGAAACAAAATGTCTAAATGCTTGTAGAGGATTTTCATCAGCATACATTGGATCCGTTAGCAGGTCATTCAAAGAAACCATATCCATAACAATACCTATCTTAGCTAAAGCAGATAATAGTTTTGATTTCATGTTTGTTAGACCTTCTACTGTAGAAATATCCCCGTACTTATTATACGTAATATAAGTAGGATCATACATACTTGCTACAAGTATTGTACTCATATAATTAAATTCATCGACAGCATCTTTTAAATTTGCTTCATTTAATTCAAATGATTTCGTATTTGTGTTATAATCTAAATTATTATTAACAAATGTAACACCCCACATAATAGGGTATCGCTTAACCATATTATTACCAGCAGCATCATCAATTATAAAAGATGTTATAGTATTTCCATCATTATCAATCTCTTTACTCACACGAGCGTCAATGTAGTTATGTACATGTGATTTTATTGATATTTCAATCTGTGTCAATAAGTTTTCATTATTCCTAACACTGGGTGACTGTAATCTATTATTTATAGCAGCATACATTGGCGATGTTTTTGCCAATTTATCAACACGCTCATATATATCATTTACGCTACTAATATCGTGTAAATCATTAAACATTGTCTTTAAAACAATATCACCGTTTTCAAAGATAGGTAAACCGCTATTACTATCAACTACAGCTACCTGTTCATTGTTAACAAACTTAACTGATGGTATAGTTGAAAAGAATATCTTAACACTACCTGCAATATTATCCTTACGCGAGACTTCAATAGAATCAAGTATATGCGATGCAATATCGCTTCCAATATCGCCAGAATCCAATTGTGATCTTGTGTTATTTTCTGTTTCATCAATAGGTCTAATAAACATTTGTGACAGTGAATCCTTGATTGCCTGTACAAAATGGCTTTCAAACTTATCCAATACTTCCGTCAATACTTTTCTCTGAGTATCTGTTATTTTTGGTGATTTTACAAGTTGTTCTAATGCCTTCTTTACTTTTATAAAACTAATTGAAGTAAGATCATCTGCAGTAGTTATACCATTAGCCGTAAAAGTTAATGCACGTAGTGCTGATACTATATTCAAATAGTTGTTATAAAAAGGTATATTATCAAAGTTTACACCACCAGGTAGTCTGAAAGGAGCACCTTCCTCACCATAGATTTCTCTAAACTTGGCAAGTGATTCTTGGTTTACTTTTACATTAGAATACTTTCCATAATTAATATCAAGGAATAGTTTATGCAACTTTCTATCTCTACTCGTAGCAAGTATTTTAATATAGTTCCATACTTTGCTGAAGAAGTTATTGCTTTCTGTTATACCAGATCTTTCATTTGCAATGGTAAACAATCTAAATTCTTCACCTAGCAATTCTTCTAGCGACTTATCACTTAAGTTTTTATTATATCTTTTACGATAAGCCTTATATATCTTTTCACGAGTCTCTGTTGGCAGTAACAGTAAGGATACCCTGTGCCAAGCTTCGTGGTATTCTGTGCCTACTTCAGCACCTTTCCACAGTATAATTGAATCAGCTTTTGTTGCACCCGCCAACTGTACTCCAGACTTTGCTAAAGTGATAACAGTATCAAGTATCTCTACCTGATCTTCCTTAAGACCTAATGTTCTAAGAAGATATCGTTTTGCTTTTATAGGATTCAACGCACTTACTGCTTCTTCAACTTGTGTTCTAAAAGCAATACCGGCTTCTGCCCATAAATCAACATCGTCATCTTTAGTATCGTCAGTAGGCTTGTTGGTTGGCGTTGTCTCTAACTTTTTAATTTTATAATCTACCTGACCTGTTTCAAAATTAGGTTCAATTTGAACATCATACCCTTTGTCATGAAATGCGGCTTTTATCTTATTAACAGCTTCATTATACATAGGCGAATCCATATTCATTTCAAAACCACTAATAGTATTAAATGAACTTGTATCATTGATAGTAACTGTGTTTCCATCAACATTAAACCTAACACCATCTTTTGTAATAGTTGGCAAATTAACTTCTGTATTTGCTTTAATAGCGCTTTCTGATTTTTTTGTAGTATGAGTGGGTAAAGGTATTATTCCAGGCGCTACCATCATCGGGTCAATATTAAAAAATGCTTCATATCGAGTAGAGATACCAGCGTCTTCTCTTAGTCCGTTCGCTCTATTATACTCCTTATCAACAGTAGTCACCTCTATTGTACCAACATACTCCCCTTTATCGTTTTTCCCTCGATATTGTACGAGTTTAATTTGTGTAACATTCCCGCTAGGACCACTATCTCCAAGGGTCCTCTCCCAATTAATATCGCTTTCTTTAAAAAATATAGTATTTTGCAATCTCTCATTCCGGATTCTCTCCTTCTCTTTATTCCTTTCCTCTTTTGATATAGCACGCTCGGAATCAGACTTACCGTTTTCTTGTTCTGTTATTTCAGGTTCAGCTGCATTTTCTTCCGTATCTTCTATTGTAGACGTTTCGTCTACTAACGGCTCTTCCTCTTGTGCAGTTTCAACAAATGCCTCTTCAGATGGAACTACTTCAGCCTCATCTTCAATGCTGTTAGCTAAATTAGTTATCTCATTTAGTTGAGTTTCTGCGGAGATTGCTGCATCTTCTGCCATGACACCTTTATACTTTTCAATATCACGCAGAACTCTCTTCAATGCTTTGCTTTTAGCATCTTCATCTAACTGTGATATTGGTTTGTATTTATTATCAGTATCTTTAGCAAAGCCAGACAATAGCAGATAATCGTCCATAGCATCTTCTTCTGCTAATTCCATAAGCAAATGCTTTGCATATGCTTTCTTAATATCAGCTTCAGACTGAGCATATGCTACTACACCACCATCACCTAATACATCTTTATTAGCATCATATTCTTTTTCTAGATATGCTTTAACCTTTTCTAATTTTGAAAGATAAGCTTTTGCATTTTCTCTATTTATATTTACCCCGTACTCATCATATAACACATCTATATTTGATAAATCATCATTTACCTGATCTATCATTTCATTTACTGTGTCAAGCTGAGTTTTTAATTTAGAAGCATATATAGCATCCTGAGACTTATCCCCGTAAGCTTCCATAAACCCTTGTTGTATTTCAGGTTTAGTTACAGTTTTCGTATAGTCTAATGCAGCAGCACGTTTATTATCTTTTATATTATTAGAGCGCTCTGTAGCATTTAAGTGTAGACCAATCAAAATACCATAATCTTCATCGTTAGGTTGGATACCAAGATTAGATGCGTAATTAGTCATTATATCTGAATTAGCAATGTTCATAACAGAATTAGCTCGAATGATCTCTTCGTTTATATCCTGTTCTGTCATACCTTCGGGCATAATATCTTTCAATGAATTAAGAGCATTTATAACGCTAGATTGTTTACCAGAAACAGCTCGTTCAGCGTACATTTTTGCTTTAACCATATTATCTTTAGCCTTTAACTGATCAGCAGTTAATTGCATAACAATATTATTACCTGATGCAGCCTTATTATATTCAACTATAGAAGATGCTCCAGTAACAACTCCTGTCATTAATCCACCGAGTAATGCGCCACCTTTCCAATTCTTAATAAATTCAGCGTCATTTGCTAGTTCTGATTTAACAGGAATACCAAAATAAGATGCAGCAGCACCTAATATACCAAATGTAGATTTACCAGCTGCACTAATATCGTTAATAGCAGCCCGAAAATAACTTGGCTCTTGCCCGTAATGTTTTTCATCAACGTAATCCTGTCCTTTTATATACTGTATACCTTCTTCTGTACCCTCTAAGAAAGCACTAGTACCAGTACGTTTTGCAAAAGAGCCTGCTATTTTTCTGTTAGTTAGTTTACCTAAAGACTGCGGAGTTTTTTCAAGACCGAACGCAACAAAATCAGATAGCTTTCTTTTAAGTGGATTTGATACTGATGATGTAGATATTGCCGCCTTTGATAACAGTTTGGACCAAGGCATTGCCATAATATAATCTTGGGCAACGTCTGATATTGATAACATCATGTTATCTTTATATAATTGAGATAAACCTAGCTTTGAGTCCTCAAGTATGGTATCAATATTTTTATCGTTTGTTTTTATCTCGCCAGTAAGGATCTTACTTACGATATTCTCATCAGATAAATTCGCATATTTTTTATTAGTCCTTGCTTTAGCAATATATGGATCTAAAGATAATCCTTTGCTATCTAATTTTTCTTTTACACTAGTTTCGTAGTTAGTAAATACTTCCATCATGGATTCCTTATCTCTAGTGTATAAGTTTCCTGTAATAGCCGCTAAAGCACCACCACCTTTTACAGCAGCACCTACTGTAGATCCTATCGCCCCAGCTGTCTTTGTACCAGCACCAAGCAATTGTGCAGCTTTTGTTGCACCACTTGCTGCTAATTTAGCTCCACCTGTTAGCAAAACAGTTGCTGCAGTAGTGGCAGTTTGTTCTAATATCTGTGCAGAAGAAGAACCATGTAGTCCTGGTAATTTGTATAAATATGTATTAATATCTCCAAAATCAATAGCGCCTTCATTGGATTGTTCCACAGCATTGTAGTAGCGAGATATTTTGCTATTATACTTTTCCATCTCACTATTGTACTCATTTATCTGATTTGTTTTTACATCACGTAATGAATACAGTTCATTTAATCTATTTCCTAGATCAGCTACTACATCTTTTTTATTACCACTACTAAGATTATATACTTCACGATATAACTCATTAAATCGCTTGTATTCATCTGTAAGAGTTACTTCATAGGCAGGTCTATCTTTCAACCGAAGTTTTACTTTTTCTAATTCTTCAGCAGCCTTACTCAATCGGTCTTTTTGATATTGAAGCTGTCGTACTTCTAATTCATTTGCTTTTGCTGATAATGAATCGCGTTGAGTTAATAGCTCAGTCTGTTTAACCGGATCAGTAGTATTACTTAGTACTGAATCAATCTGTCCGATCGTATTTGCTAAATTATCTACTTCTTTTATGGTCTCTAACCTATTCTGAATACTAGCTATTTCTGGCTCAATGTTAAGCATTAGGTCACCTTCATCAGATTTCTTTTTAGACTCTGTCTGATTGTAACTCCACCTATTACTAACGTCTGTCAACCATTTTAATGGTCCATAGCTATCAGGCTTACCTGGAGAAACGGCAGAAGCCAGCATGTCATCATACTGGCTAACTGGCACTTGTGGTATAGTAGACATCATTCCACTAATCTCTGCTCTGTTTCTTGCAACTAAATTTAAATTATTATCTGGCATATTATTTTGCTTGAGTGAATCCTAACTGACCTCCTGTTACCGTACTATTTGATACTCTCTTATAGTATGCTTGGTCTATAATATCATTATATTGTTTATTATCCGGAACTGGTACATATGTTTTTATAGTAATATACTCAACATCTTCATCACCATTCTTTACTATTTTTTTGTTAGCATCGTATGTTTCACGTAAGTCTTTGTTGATTGATCCATCAAATAGATCAACAATACCACCAGCTATTCCTCCAACTGTAGCACCTATTCCAGCACCTGGAACAGCGCCAACACCGCCAAAAATAGATCCTACCCCAGCTCCAACGGCTGCACCACTAGCAGCACCTGCACCAATTTTACCAAGAAGTGACCATTCACTATACCCTGCATCAGATAAAGATTTTTTTGGTATAGATGTCTCCATTTCAACTTCATGTACTAATTTACCACTAGTGTCATAGTATGTTACTAAATTACCAGTTGGCTCAGCTATTACATTTCTAAAACGACCTGATTGTAAATCTTTATTAAAATCTTTACCATCAATCATTCTATTTGAACCACCCTTTGTGCCCATCATTAATGTAGCCAAAGTTTCTGGCAAGTGCATACCATGTGTATCTCTTTTTAGGAATACCCCATCTTTAATCTTTGCACCAGTATCCTCTGTATATTCTGTTGGAGAAAATCCTGACATTTTAGCCACTAAAATATCTGTAACAATTTGCCTATCTCCTTGCCACATATTTTCCCTAAGAACGCCATTTAAACCTTGCAAGTGATTTACACTGCTGAATTGTTCGTTATTAGGATCATCAGGATCTTGATTTCCAGAGTTTGCCATATAAACTGATTTGTAAACATCTTTTCCATACTTACTAGCAAATTCACCACGAGCTTTCATTACCTCTTTCTGCTTTGCAAGTAGCTGTTCTTGGTTGGCATTTGGCGTATTAGCCAACACCGAAAATTCTTGTAGTGTGGTCGCCATCTTGTCTAAGTAAGGAGTTGCTTCAGCAAATACTTTTGGCTTAAACTGTTGAGCAATTGTAGCAAATGTGCCAATACTTTTATTAAATCCTTCGCTGGCTACAGCAGACCCTGTTACATCCATTGTTTCACGTAAACCTAATAGTGGTTGTTGTGGAGTTTTAGATGACCTTCCCGCAGCGTTATTTTGTAATGCAAACTTGTTAGCCTCCCTATTTATCCTAGCGTACTTTAGATTATCTTGTACTACACGTTCCTTTAACCAAGCTTTGGCTTGCTCTTCATCTGCACCAGTCTGTTGACGATATAATGCCATATGTTTTTGAGCCTCAGGAGTATTCACTATTCCACTGAAGTTCGTGTCAGCAATATTCGCAATCATTTCTGGAGTAACCCCTGTATAGTCATAGCCACCTTTTGTTTGTAAGAAGCTGTCCTGAATGCCTTTATAGTAAGGTTCTGTTAAATCCTGAATAGATTTATATGCTAATGGACTAACATCATTAAATGTACCAGTCTTTGTTGTATCATAATTCAAAAAGTCAACATTATGCCACTCTGGATTATACATACCTCTAGCCATAAGTTCTTGATTCATCTTTTGACGAGATACAAGATTTTCTTTACTCTGGAGTAGGGTAGATAGTTTCGCTCTATCTACATTTCTTATTGCTGATTGAAGCCTTGCCCTACCTTCTGCTGATTTAATAAGATCAGGATTAGCTGCCATCTCATTAATGATAGGGTTAGCCCTACCAACAGTTTCATTATACCAAGTATTGGTATCTACTGCTGAAGGAGATTGAAATTCTGACCACTTGGCTAAAGCGGCATCTGTTTCAGCTAAAGCACTATCAACGCTAGCTTTTGCTTCCTTACCAAGTGTATATAATTGTTCAAATGGTAGTGGCGCATATGTGTTAATAAACCTAGCTTCTGCCGGTGTATCATATCTATTAATTGCCATAATATGTTCTTTTCAAATCATTAATTTGTTTTGTCGTAAATCCTTGCTGTAAGAATGGTATTAAAGCACTCATGCTTAATTCACCCATTTTAGCTTGATTTTTCATAAGCTGTTGCATTTGTGCACCTTCACCAATTTGACTCATTGCAGCAGAACCAAAGTTTCTACGAGCTGCCCTATTCTTAGCATTGATATCATCAATAACCATTTTGTTAGATACATATTGATTACCCAAGTTACCTAGCATTTGAGCATATTCTCCTGCATATGAATTATTAGCATTCTGTGCATTTGCATAAATATCTGCAGTAGTCGTGTAGTCATTAACTGCGTTCTGAATTCTGGCAGCAAGACCTGCCCCAGTATTAGTATTTACTTGTGATAAATTATAATTACCAATTGCACGTGAACGTCTATTCGCATTTAACATAGGATTAACATTCATTCTACGACCAGCCATTAATCTATTAACATTACCTAAGTAAGGATTAGGAGTTACAGATTCTACTTCAGGTTTTGCAAATGATTGCCCTAAATTATAAAGTGCTGGTGCAAATGAAGCTAAACCTGTATAGTCAAACGGTTTGCGATTTGCGGCCTCCATTGCAGCAGTACTAATATTGTTAGCTGCTTTAGTATTTAGTTCTGTAGTAAGCGATGGTAAGGCATCTGTAGCACTTTTGCTTACTGGTTTTATTGTAGGCATAACCATAGGTACAGTACCTGGCAATGCTGTTGGCATATAGTCCATTGGCAATACATCTGGAGTGATATTCTTAAAGTTATAACCACCATCAGCATATGCTGGAATAGCTTTCTTACCAGGTTTAATACCTTGCACAGCTTTAATATTTTCTTGATATGCTAAAAGCTTTTCAAAGTTGCGTGAATTTAATTCAGCAGAGTTTTTAGCAAACATATCCTTACCTGCTGATCTCTTTTGTAAACCTCTACCCATTTGTGCAAATGTTTTATTAGTACCAGGTACTGTTAGTTTATCGCTTAATATTTTTGAACCTGCTGGTAAGTGAGTTAACACATTGTCTGTTATACTAGGATTACCTGCAGTTACTTCTTTTATAGTTCCATCTGGTGTCTTAATCAATTCACCATTATCAACGTATGCTAGATTCTGCGGCATTACACCACCCATAGCAAATGTATTAGCTAATTGGTTCTCACCATAGTAATCTTCCATCATAGATGAAGTGGTTGCGTCAGCGTACTGCTGATTTAGAATGTTACGTTGCCTACGTTCTGCACGTTTCTTTTGTTTATTTTTATTAATAAGTCCTAGTGCGCCAGTAACAAGGCCTAAACCACCACCAATAGCAGCACCAACCGGTCCACCTACAGCCATACCGGTACCTGCCATAGAACCAGCACTACCCAATAAACCACCAACATCACCAGCAGTGTTATTACCTGTAGCTTGTAAGGTAGTACCTAAGATACTTGAAGCATCTAATGCTTGTGATAAACCTACAGAATATGCGGGTACTTTTATTTTACTTTTCTTTTTCATATTAAACCATTGAATATCTGTAACTTGTTTTAATTAGTGGTAGTCTAAACGATTTATCATTTGTGCAATCAAACGAATAGTCACAAATTAAATACTTACCACGCATACGTGAGATGTTATCATCAGTAGATCTACCTATGGCAAACCTATAAGTATCTTCACGATAGTCTATATTGCTATAATCTATAGGGGCTGTCTCTTGTACTTTAGTAGTAAAGTATATATTTGTAAATACCTCATTGTTTGTAAAATCACCAGACATAAATACATTATCAAAGACTTTTGTATTGTCATAGTTTTTATTAACCACAATTTGTAGTTTACTAGTTACCCCATCAAAATTATTTGTATTATGTAGATATAACTTATTATCCTTTATTGTGTAATAAGCATCTTTTAAGTCGAATGCCCAGTCAGTTGGTCTAGTATAAAATGAAGTAAATACACCTAACTGCTCATTAAAAGCTAATAGTTTATTCTCAAACGAGAACAGTGCTTCATTGTACTTCTTATCATAGAATACCGTACTACCTACTCTAGATACTAAAGGTAATGTGTGTAGATATGACTGAACACCTTTTACTTTACTTAACGCATGGGTCTGTCCTGAGTATGAACATATCTCATTTTTATTACAATCATACCAATAAATCATAGCATCAGAGTGAGTTATGTTATTATAATCACCTTTTCTTGACCCATTTTTATCAGTAATATAATCAACCCTAGTAAGTATTCCACCAGTACCAAGTACTAACGCTCCTGGGTTATTGTCAGTAATTAATGATCTCTCATTAACAGCAGCAGTACCTACTGCAGACTCTTGCCAAAAGAATAACCTATCCTTAAAGACATGCATATTTGTAATAGGTCCATATTGTGAATCAACATCAATATAATCCGCGTACTTAAACTTAGACCAAGAATCAATAACTTCACCTGAAGTTTTTGCCTGTGATGCAGTAATCCTATTATCATTAAGCACATCATCTCTATCGTATATAGACTTAGGTACATACTTACGACTACCATTCTGGCTAGAGTAAGCGCCATTGTATGCATACATAGGTACACTCTGAACAGCTGCAGTAAATACCTGACCTACTTCATTCTGTACAAATACGTTAGCAAAACCACTACCACTATCATATGATTTAGATATAGGGGTATCTGCACGTAAATGTAAGTTTACACTAGATTCTACAGGCAAGTAAGCACCAACATATATACGTTTGTACGCAGATTGATTTGGGTCTTCTGGGTTAAAGAATATCATAGTCCTAGCATAATCTAGTACACCTAAGAAAGTATCACCACCAAAACAGTTAGCTGTAAGTGTGGTGCCTGTATTCTTTAAATAAATACCTGTGCTAATGTAAACAGAATTCTGTCTTGCAGTATAAGTATTACCACCATAAGGTATGATATTCTTTTTAAGGTTAACCATCAGCACAGAATTAGTTGAATAACCTTTACCAACAGCAACGTTAATATCACTTAACGTATTACCACCAATAGCAGCGATACCATATACCTCATTCTTTAAATCTTCTGATTTAAATACTAAAGTAACACCACTAGGACCTTCTTTAGCCCCGCGGTCTTCAGTCTTATTGTTTGCATAATTAGTATGCGCCCAGTTGAAGTATATATTCTCACCAATAACGGTTGGTTTATTTTTAATAGCAACATAGTCTGAGTAATCTAATAAATTAGCATACTCTATTTTATCAACATTTGCCGTTTTCTTTGCAATCTCTGTATTCATA
>SAAR01000088.1 GCA_009916335.1 Erysipelotrichia bacterium
GAATCCAATGCATTTTAACAAACAAACAATAGAAAAAATTACGCATTTTATGAATGAAAAAGCAGAAAATATCAAGTCAAAAACAGTTACTTTAATACAAAAAGTAAGTGAACAGGCAAAAGCGATTCATTCATCAAACAAAGAAGAAACAAGTGTATTAAGCAATGTACATTTTAATTTCCATCATTTAGTGAGTGTGATTATCGTTGCTGTATTTGCTTTCCTTGTTACCTTTTATTCAACAGGGTACAATACAAAGGAAGTGTCTGCCGCTGGTTTAGACAAACCTAAGAGTATTGTTTTTAATCAAAAAGCGATAGATGTAGAATATGGTGATACAAAAGCAGTTGCTTTACTTGCAAAAGAAATCTTAAAAAAGGAAGTAAGTGCTGTTAGTAATTTAGAAACCATTTCAAATGGTGTTGGAACAGGTGTTTATACTTTAGAAAACTATGTGATTAGTGTTACTTTAGAAAATATTGCGTTAGGTGAAAGTAAAGCAATACTAAAAATTGAAGATAAAACTACTTATGGTAAGAATGAATATGAAAAGGTATCTATTTCGACAGATAAGGAATTGAATATTCATACAGGGAGTCAATATACTTATGAGGTTGCTTTAAATGTCATTGACAAACAAGCACCTACGATTACATTAAAACAAAGCGAAGTAGAAATTAAAGATGATGAAACATTTAATATTGCTGATTATATTGAATCAGTGGTAGATAATGTGGAAGGTAGTGTAGCTTATCGTGTGGAAGGTGAAATTGCGAAAGATGATGAGCAATATGTAGCTGGAGAATATACATTACAAATTTTTGCAAGTGATGCAAGTGGTAATGAAAGCAATGCACAAATGAAAGTAAAGGTAGAGAAAACAGAAACAAAAGCAGAAATTGCTGCAACTAATCTTGTGTATGGTAGCTATGCAGAAAGTGCCTATGCAGGTTCAGTGGTTGCAGAAGCAAGAGCACAAATTGGAAAAGCATATGTTTTTGGTGGAAGTGGACCAAGTGCCTTTGATTGTTCTGGTTTAATACATTATGTATATGCTAGAAGTGGTGTGGCTGTTCCTAGAACAAGTGGAGGACAAGCAAGTGTAGGTGTTGCGATAGATCCTAATGATGCATCACAATGGCGTGCAGGAGATATTGTTACTTTTGGTGCAGGAGGAAATGCTCATGCGGCAATCTATTCTGGTAATGGAACATTAATCCATGCCTTAAATCCATCTGCTGGTATTAAAGAAACAGGTATTTATGGATTTGGAAGTATTTACTCAGTCAGACGAGTTCAGTAATGATCACCTTATTCACTTTTGTGAATGAGGTTTTCTTTTTATCAATTATACAATGCTAGGTAAATATTAGTTGCTTTCAAAGTGAAAAAAATTTATAATTTCAAGGAATAGAGGTGGGTTATGGAAATTACATCAAGTAGTAATACAAAAGTAAAAAAATGGATAAAGTACCATCAAAAAAAATATCGTGATCAAGATCATTGTTTTTTAGTAGAAGGAGAACATTTAATCGAAGAAGCTATACAAGCGAATGCTTTACAAGTTTTACTTGTTAGAATGAATCAAATCAATCCTTTTTCAGATCATTATGAAACTTATTATGTAAGTGATGAAATTATGGATCGCTTATCGACAAATGTTTCACAGGTGAATTACATTGGTGTGTGTATACAAAAACAGGTTTGCTTTGCCAATTTTAAAAAGGTGCTATTATTAGATGATATACAAGATCCTGGTAATCTAGGTACGATTATTCGTAGTGCTTATAGTTTTGGTTTTGAAGGTGTCTTTGTATCAAAGGGTTGTGTTGATTTATATAATGAAAAAGTGATTCGTTCAACACAAGGGGCATTATTTCATCTTCCAGTGAAACAGGTCGATTTAAAAGATTTAATTCCTATTTTACAAAGTAAGGGTTATACAGTTTATGCCACTGCTCTTGCTCATGCACAACCTTTATCACAATATGAAAATATTGAACAAGTAGCACTTGTTTTTGGAAATGAAGGAAGTGGTGTACATAAGGACATCATCGCTTTATGTGATGCTTCCATTAAAATTGAAATGATGGCTTTTGAATCGTTAAATGTTGCCGTAGCTGCAGGCATCTGCATGTATCACTTTAGAAAAGAAACCGATTAGCTAAGGGTATATAGGGTTGACAAAATAACTTTACATATAAACTTTATATGCATATAATAAAAATATTAAAAAGGAGTACATAGATGGAAAAATATAGTTATAAACCAAAAGGAACATGTTCAAGAATGATGGATTTCACGATTGAAGATAATAAAATTATTGATGCGAAAATTACCGGTGGTTGTGATGGGAATTTAAAAGGAATTTGCAAGATTATGCAAAATAAAACATTAGATGAAGTCATTGATGCATTTCAAGGGATTACTTGTGGGTTTAAGAAAACTTCTTGTCCAGATCAAATTGCTTGTGCATTATTGCAATATCAAAAACAACAATAATTTATAAAAAGTTTAAATAAGAAGTTTTAATGGTCTTTAAAGATTGTTGAAACTTTTTTATATCAATACGTATAACCTTATTTGTGAAACGATTGTTTCTTTTTCTTTGTTAGATTATAATGGTATTAATTTAAATGGGGGGTAAATATGATGGAAATTAAAAATGTAGGTATGATTGGTAGAGGGGCAGTAGGAACAATATTTGCGAATTTGATTCAACAAACATTAGGAAAAGAACATTTTTGTATGATTGCTGATGAACAAAGAGTGAAGTATTATGAACAAACACCTTTTTATTGCAATGGGGAAGTATGCGATTTTAATTATGTGTATGATGTAAAACAATTTCAACCACTCGATTTGTTGTTTATCGTTGTTAAATATCCTATGTTGAAAGAAGCATTAGAAATTATTAGAGCATTTGTTAAAGAAGATACCATCATTGTTTGTTTGTTGAATGGGATTAGTAGTGAGGGAATCGTTGAAGAAACCTTAGGAAAGGGGATTGTGATTCACTCCATTGCACAATTAATGGACGCAGTAAAAAGTGGCAATGAAGTAACGTATACGAATATGGGAGAAATTGTTATTGGAAGTGATTGCTCACATAAAATGCCAGCTCTTTTTTGTGTCGATGCCTTTTTAACAAAAGTGAATATACCACATTATGTGGCAAAGGATATTATCCATGATCAATGGAGTAAATTAATGTTAAATTGTGGTATTAATCAAATTTGTGCTGTTTATGATGTGCCTTATGGTGCTTGCCAACAAGTAGGTAAGTTGCGTGATCTATTGATTTCAACAATGCAGGAAGTGGCAAAAGTTGCTGCTTGTGAGGGTGTTGTATTAAGTGAAGAAGAAGTGGATAAGTGGGTGAGAGCAGTCGATCGATTAGATGCACAGTCGATGCCTTCTATGCGTCAAGATCGCCTTGCAAAGCGATACAGTGAAGTTGACTTATTTGCTAAAACGATCATTGAACTTTCAAAAAAACATCACCTAGATGTTCCCATTAATCGTTATTTATATGATAAAATAAAGGAAATGGAAGAAAAATATTAGGAGTATTGTATGCAGAAAAAAATATCTAGTAAAAAAGTATATGAAGGTGTTATCTTTGATATGACACGAGATGTGATTGAAATTGAAAGTGGAAAACAATTTCTTCGTGATGTGATTCATCATGATGGAGGAGTGGCTGTTTTAGTTGTTAGAAATGCGAAAATTTTATTTGTGAAACAATATCGTTATGCGATTGCAATGGAAACATTAGAGTTACCAGCGGGAAAACTAGAAAAAGGGGAAGACCCTATGGAATGTGGCATTCGTGAATTGGAAGAAGAAAGTGGGTTTGGTTGTAGCGAATTAAATTTGATTTGCGAAATGTATTCTACACCAGGCTTTTGTACAGAAAAAATTTATATCTATGAAGCAATGAACTTAAGAAAGATCGATCAACCTAAGGCAATGGGCGAAGATGAAGATATTCATATTTGCTGGATACCGATTGAAGAAGCGTATGAAATGATTCACCAAGGTTTGATTAAAGATGCTAAAACCATTTTAGCTATACAATATGCTTATATTAACTACCGTATTTGATCATTCACTTTGAAAAAAGGATTGTTAGGGAAGTTAGCAAAATAAAAAGTCATTTCATGATAAAATGGCTTTTTTTAAAAATGATAGGTTTTTAATAATTCATCATCTTCATCATATAAAGAAAAGGTTTTATCCATTAACACACCATAAGTATGGGGATTGTTTTCTTTAGGTAGTGTAATACTACTAGGGTTAATGATATGTATGCCATTTCTTTTCTCCATCACAGGAATATGAATGTGTCCATATAGAAAGACATCGTTTTCATTTAATGCTGGTAAATGATCAGGGTGATAAATATGTCCATGAGAGGCTAAAATTTTATAATCCTCCATCACAATCGTAGTATAATCACTCATCATAGGAAAATCTAAAACCATCTGATCTACTTCAGCATCGCAATTTCCACGCACAGCAATGATATTTTCTTTTAATTCATTTAAGATGGTGATTACTTTTTTAGGTTCATACTCTTTCGGTAAAGGATTACGAGGACCATGATAAAGTAAATCTCCTAATAAGAGTAACTTATCACATTGATGTTTGTGGTAAGCATTTGCTATTTTTTCTGCATAATAAGCACTTCCATGTATATCACTAGCGATTAATAATTTCATTCTTGTATCCTCCAGCTGCTTTCAATAAATCTTCTTTTGTATTCTTTTCTTGTTGGTTTAATACATATTTTAACAAGTAGTGTAGTACTTGTCCAATTTCTTTTTCACTATATCCAATCGTTTTTAAATCATTTCCATTAATCTGTAAATCTTTGATGGTGAAACATTCATGATTTTTTTCCATCTCTTTTAACATGATCGTTACACTGTAAATCATACGATTTTTTAATGTGCATTGTACTTGGTTTTTACCCATGTTATCAGCTAATTGTATTTTCAGTATTTGGTATGCCATTATGAAATCGCCATTTAATTTATACATTAATTTATGCACTGATTTTTTAGTATCATACATATAATAATCATGGTATTCGATCATTGTAGAAACTTCTTTAATGGTTGCTTTATCAAATTTTAATCGTTTGAGTATTTGTTTTGCAAGTATGGCAGCAGAATGGGCATGACCCATAAAATGTGCATTTCCTTTTTCATCAATTGTTTTATGTGCTGGCTTTGTAATATCATGCAACAGCAAGGCTAATTTCATGGATAGGGAATACCCTTTCGATGCATTCATTACAGCATTCATATGATGAAACACATCATAAATATGCCACTTTGTTTCTTGTGAACAATCATAAGTAGCGATAAATTCAGGTAAGATAATATCTAATACTTTTGCTTCTTTTAAAATAAGTAAAATATCTTGATGATCACTCATTAACATTTTACATAATTCATCACGAATGCGTTCTTTAGAAATGTTGTTTAATAAAGGAGCATTATCTTGTATCGCTTTCCATGTGTTCATTTCAATAGCGAAGTTTAATGTAAAGGAAAAGCGTAAACAACGAAGCATACGCAATGCATCTTCTTGAAAACGGCTATTCGCATCGCCGACACAACGTATGAGTTTATTTTCAATATCTCCTTGTCCATCAAAAAAATCATAGATTGTCGTTTCGTCCATGCAGATGGCATTCATTGTGAAATCTCTACGTTTGATATCTTCTTGTAAATCATCACTAAATTGCACTGCTTTAGGAAAACGATTTTTTTCATATTCGCTTTCTGTGCGAAAGGTTGTAATTTCAATAGGAACATGTTCTAAAATGAAAGTCAATGTGCCATGTTTGATTCCAGTAGGAATGATTTTAATATCATGTTTTTTAGCAAGTGTTATCATTTCATCAGGGGTAGCATTTGTACACATATCATAATCTGCGAAACAACGGTGCATTAAAAAATCACGCACACAGCCGCCAACAAGATAGAGTCTATATCCGTTTTGTTTAAAAATTTGAAATAGTTGATGAATGATTGGTGCAAATTGAACGTTCATAGTTTCCTTCTTTCTTGCATTTATTATAGCATGAGCGTAAATTGAATAGAAGTTAATCACTTTCAATTCATAAAAAAGAAAGAATAATTGATAAGTAGGAATGAGGAAACAGAAAAAGGGAAAACTAAAATTATAAATATTTAGCACTCAATGGTTGACAGTGCTAAATAAGGGTGTATAATATAGTTAGCACTTAAATAGAGAGAGTGCTAAAGGAGTGATATTATGAACTTTGAACAGATGAGTGAACCATTGCAAAAGGCAATCATGAAAGCAGTTGAATTATGTCAAAATAGTGGGTATCCAACGATTGATACGATTCAACTATTAAAGGTATTGTTTGAAGATGATGTATTAGATGGTTTGTATAAACGTTTACACATAGATAAAAAAGAAGCACTAGTCTTAATTGATGATGAATTAAGTAAGATTGCGACATCTAGTAGTACAAATCAACCACAGTTTTCAAATGAAGTAGTGAATAGCTTTGAAAAGGCTAAAAAGTGGAGTGATGCAAATAATGAAAGTTATTTAGGTTGTGCATCACTATGGATTGCATTGATGTTTAATAAATCTTATATTTCTAAATTATTAGTGAAACGTTTTCACTTAAAGGAAGAAATGTGTAAGGAAGAAGAATTAAAAAGGAGAGGGGGAAGAGAGATGAATACACCAAATGCAGAAGCGAATGTTGAGGCATTGGCTAAATATGGTAGGGATTTAGTAGAAGATGTTAAAAGTGGTAAGATTGATCCAGTGATTGGGCGTGATGATGAAATCCGTCGTGTGATTCAGATTTTATCTCGTAAAACAAAGAATAATCCTGTTTTAATAGGAGAGCCTGGTGTTGGTAAGACAGCGATTGTGGAAGGCATCGCATGGCGTATTATGAAAGGCGATGTACCTTTATCCTTAAAAGATAAAAAATTGATTGAATTGGATATGGGTTCTTTAATTGCAGGGGCAAAATATCGTGGTGAATTTGAAGAACGTTTAAAAGCAGTTCTTGATGAAGTAAAACAAGCAGAAGGAAATATCATCTTGTTTATTGATGAAATTCATAATCTTGTTGGTGCTGGTAAAACAGAAGGTAGTATGGATGCGGCTAATTTATTGAAACCATTATTGGCTCGTGGAGAATTAAGGTGTATCGGTGCGACAACATTTAATGAATATCGTAAATACATTGAAAAGGATGCTGCACTAGAAAGACGTTTTCAACGTGTACAGGTTAATGAGCCTAGCGTTGAGGATACCATTGCGATTTTGCGTGGATTAAAGGAACGTTTTGAAACTTATCATGGTGTTAAAATTTTAGATGAAGCCATTATCTCAAGTGCTGTACTATCAAATCGTTATATTACAGATCGTTTCTTACCTGATAAAGCGATTGATTTAATTGATGAAGCATGTGCACAATTGCGTGTAGAAATGGATTCAATGCCACAGGAAATTGATGAATTAGAACGTAAAGTCATGCAATTAGAAATTGAAGAAACAGCATTAAAAAGTGAAGATGATAAGAAATCGAAAGAGCGTTTAGCGATGATTCGTGATGAATTGAAAGAGTTGAAAGCAAAGAAAGATGTTTTATACACAAAGTGGAATGATGAAAAGGATCGATTAGATGAAACAAAGAAAAATCGTGCTTTATTAGAAAAAGCGAAACTTGATTTGGAACAGGCACAAAGTGAAACACGTTATGAAGAAGCAGCGAAGTTGCAATATGAAACAATTCCTAACTTAGAAAAATTAATTGCACAAGAAAGTGAAGCAAACAAAGAAGATGCATTAATTTCAGAGGTTGTTAGTGAAGATGAAATTGCAAAGATTGTTTCTAAATGGAGTGGTGTTGAAGTAAGCAAACTTGTGGAAAGTGAGCGAATGAAACTGTTGTCATTAAAAGATGTAATGGCAAAACGTGTCATTGGACAAGATCAAGCTTTAACTTTAGTGAGTGATGCGATTCTTAGAAGTAAGGCACAAATTCAAGATGAAAATCGACCAATTGGTAGTTTCTTGTTCTTAGGACCTACTGGGGTAGGAAAAACAGAAGTTGCTAAGACATTAGCTGAACAGTTGTTTGATTCTGATACACATATTATCCGTATTGATATGAGTGAATATATGGAAAAACACAGTGTGGCTCGTTTAATTGGGGCTCCTCCAGGATATGTTGGTTATGATGAAGGAGGACAGTTAACAGAGGCAGTACGTCGTAATCCTTATTCTATTGTCTTATTTGATGAAGTAGAAAAGGCACACCCAGATGTCTTTAATGTTTTATTACAGATTTTAGATGATGGAAGAATTACGGATTCTAAAGGAGTCAGCGTTGACTTTAAAAATACCATCTTGATTATGACAAGTAATTTAGGTAGTCAGTTTGCATTTGATGAATATCAAAGCAGAAGTGAGATGGAAGAAAATTACATGAAAGAAGTACGCCGTTTCTTCAAGCCTGAATTTATTAACCGAATTGATGAAATCGTTGTTTTCAATGCTTTAGGTGATGAAGTGTTAGCTAAGATTGCACATAAGTTTATGAATGAGTTGACAAGACGTTTAGCAAGTAAAGATATTACATTAGAAGTAAGTGATAATGTCTATCGAGAGATTGCGAAAGAAGGTGTCGATCCAGTCTTTGGAGCTAGACCAATGAAACGTTATATTCAACGGCACATTGAAACTTTATTAGCGAAACGAATGATTGAAGAAGGTTTCACAAAAGAAGATGTGGTTTATTTAGATTTTAATGATGGTTATCATGTTAGTATTAAGCATCATGCCTAAGTGAAAAATAGGAGGGTTTATAAAGTGAACCCTCTTTTTTTGCACTTTTACTAGTGAAAACTTTGATTGACATACTAGGTATAGTGAAATAAAATGAAGAGGAATACATACTCATGATTGTATCGTAATCAAAAAAATGTCGAAGGGGAGAACATATGAATAAAATAAGTCGTATTTTATGGGGTGTGGTATTGATTGCACTGGGTGTTATTTTAGCCATTAATGCACTTAATATCACCTATATTAATCTGTTTTTTAAAGGTTGGTGGACATTGCTGATCATCATACCTTGCTTTATCTCATTGTTTAATAAAAAAGATAAAACAAAAGATTTCATCGGCTTAAGTGTTGGTATTTTATTATTGTTAGGAGTACGAGGTTATATCCATTTCTATATGGTTTTAAAATTACTTTTACCAATCATTTTAATTTTAATTGGTTTATCTATTGTATTAAAAGATGTGTTTCATCGCAAAACAAGAAAAGCGATGAAGTATATCAAACGCAGTGAAGAAGAATATTATTCGACTTTTCAATCACAGCAGATTAATGTGAATAAACAAGACTTTAAAGGTTGTCATTTAAATGCCATTTTTGGTGAATTAAAGTGTGATTTACAAGAAGTAATTATTACACAGGATTGCATTGTTGATGTTAGTGCTATTTTTGGTAGTGTAAGAATTTATGTAGCTGATGATGTCAATGTAGAAGTCATTTCAACGGCTTTATTTGGTAGTGTCGATACATTTCATAAGAAAAATATCCACACTGACAAGCCAACGCTTTATATTAATGCACTTTGTATGTTTGGAGGTGTTGATATAAAATGAAAGAAACACAAAAAATTATCAAGTATTTAGCAATGGCATTCGCCCTCTTTTTAATGGTGAATATTATATCGGTTCTTTTTTATGGTTTTTCACTCTTGAGTAATCTGTTTTATGAATCTTCCTCAAATATAAACCAACCACAGATGAACCTTACAAGTGATGCGTCAAGGATCTTGATTGATGTCAATCATGCCAATGTCATGATTCAAAAAGGAACACATTTTTCAATTAAAAGTGATAGTGATGTACTTAGTGTAACACAAAATGAAAAACAATTAACCATTCATGAAAAAGATCATTTTTGGTTGTTGGATCAAGCGAGTACGATTGTTATTTATGTACCAGAGGAAATGGTATTTGATGAAGTGATCATTAAAACAGCGATGGGAAAAATGAATGTAGAGTATTTGCAGACAGATGTGTTATCGCTTAAACAAGGCTTAGGAAAAGTAGCGATAAACACTTTAAATGTGTATGAAAAAGCCGATATTGAAACAGGGGGAGGAATGTTTAGTATTGATAATGGGGTTTTAAATAATGCACAGATAGAAGTTGGTATTGGGCATTTAGCGATGCAAGTAGCACTAAAAGGAGAACACTCACTAGATTGTGGTATAGGGGAAATCGATTTATCTTTATTAGGAAAAGCAGAAGCGTATCAATTATTGATTGATGATGGTATTGGTGATGTTAATGTACAAGATATGAATCATGTTGATAAACGATATGGAAGTGGTGAAAATAAACTTGATATTTCTAGTGGTATTGCTCACATTGATGTAGATTTTGTTGATTAAAGGGGAGAAAGTAATGATTAAAGCAATTATATTTGATATGGATGGATTGATGTTTGATACAGAAAAACTATTTGAAGTATTATTTTTTAAGGTCTGTAAAGAGCATGATTTCTATTGTACAAAAGAAGCGTTTCTAAGTATGGTAGGAGTTAGTGCAAAAACTGTGAGTAAATTAGAATCACAATTTTTAGAAATTAGTAAAATTATGGAAGAAGTACAACAACGAAGAAAAGCGTTCTTCTTTGAATATTTTAAAGAAGCAGGTTCAGCGAATAAAAAAGGGTTAAAAGAGCTATATGAATACGCTAAAAAGCATGGCTATAAACTGGCTGTCGCAAGTAGTTCACAAAAAGAGGATATTGTAAAGTTTATTAATCATGCAGGGTTTTCAATGGAATTTGATGCGATTGTATCAGGTTATGATGGACTGCCTTCAAAACCAGCACCAGACATATTCATGAAAGCGGCGAAGATGCTTGCATTAAAAAATGAAGAATGTTTAGTGTTAGAAGATAGTAAATTTGGTACGATGGCTGCCTATCATGCACATATGCCACATGTCTTTATTCAGGATATGATTGCTCCTGATGAAGAAATGAAACCGTATATAGATATTAGCTGTGATAGTATGTTAGATGTGATTACATTATTAGAAAAACAATAGGAGGAAGTCATATGGATGCACATACAGATACATTATATGAAACAAAGTTAAAGAAAACACAGTTAGCGTTAATTAAAAATAATATGGACGCACGTATTTTAGAAAATAAAGAACAGGTGGCACAAGAGATTCAACGCCTGATCTTTGCTGGGGCAAGTGTGAGTGTTGGAGGCTCACAAACATTATTTGATTGCGATATTATCAACTTACTAAGAACGATGGATATTCGCTATGATGATCGCTATCAAGAAGGATTAAGCAAAGAAGAAATGCAAGCAGTGTATCGTCGTGCGTTTATGTGTGATTTTTATTTAGCTAGTAGTAATGCAG
>SAAR01000533.1 GCA_009916335.1 Erysipelotrichia bacterium
GCTACCTTCTTTTTCTTTTGTGTCCGTATCAAAAATCACAGGGTATTTCAGAAGTGGATGCCTTTTGAAATCCCATGATGTTTCGAAAGAGTCCCAGTCGGTTTTTGAGATAGAAATATTCGTTTTTACTAACTCTTCTACATAATTCAATTCACTATCATTTACAATAACGGGTATATTTGCAATATTTCCTACTTGATAATTTATTGTAGGAGCTAATATAGACATGAATTCATTAATTAATTTGGAATTATTTAATCCTAATAAGTACCATAACGATACTTCTCCTGATTTAAAACAACTCATTCCCGCTACATCAAACAAATGTCCACTAGGTTTATATCTAAATGCTATTGAGCTAGAAGAAATTAATGACCACGATATACATTCTTTAAAATAGAAGTTTGTATTTCTTAAAACAGCTCCTTTGAATGCTTTTAAATCTCTCCCATCATATTGCCAGTTTACAACATAATCGTTATTCCCATACCACTTTCTGTATTCTCCACCTTTATTATATGGATACCATTTGCAATTTGAACCACTAGACTCTTCATGTGTTTTGCATTCAAGAAAAACATCATTATTGTTACATTCAAACCAAATCCTCAAAAATATATCATTATTCGATGTTGCAATTCCTTGTTTAGGAATAGCTAACTCCGACAATAATTTTGAGCTCTCAAAAATATCAACTATATCTTCACTCACCCAATACGCAATCGGTGAGCCTGGAATTTTAGAGAAGTTTTCTTTTTTTGTTTCATAAAAATAACCACAGTCTTTATTATATATAGCTTCCAAGACCTTTTTACGTTGGACTTCCATACCGCCTTTAAAATCTGAAAGCTTGAAATATAATCCCTTTCTGTCTTCTCTGCTATTTCTTAAAACAAAAGTACAAATTGGAACTGTAGCTTCTTCAAAGGCTGAATACTCCATCTGTACAAGCGTTGTGATCGATTTGTTATTGATTATATACTCTCTGAGCTGTTCATACGTCTTTATAAACATCCATACAAAAGGTGTCATAAAGGCGGAATAACCGTCAGGTTTGCAGTACTCAAAGTTTCTGTAAATGAATACTGAAAATAAATCTCCACTGTATGGCTTGTAGTTCTCTGTCACAAACCTTTTTAGCTGTCCTTCCATTTTGTTCATATAAGGTGGATTTGTACAGACAACAGTATATTTTCCTGACATTATCGAAGCCTGCTTTGCGACTTTTTTCATAAGCGGCATTGTATTTCGCTTCCAGTTATCGCTGTCTATCGTAAGCTGACCTTTCAAATCTGAATTTTTAAGATACTCTGCAAAAGCATCATAATCATGTTTTGAAACAGAAATCAAGCTGCCCAGTTCCTTTGCATCTTTGTATATGCTTACAAGATATTCTCCTATTTCGTTCTTATGTTCGTCTTCTGTTACTCCATCACATGTGAATTTTGACAAAATATTAGTTTCGCTGACAGATGCAATCTCAGGCTGAATATTTCTTCCGAAAAATTTCCTGTCATAGCTTCTTGCTTTCATCATTAATGCAAAATAGGCAAGCTGATATGCTCTGTCATCTATATCCAAGCCAAACAAGTTATTATTGATTATAGCTTGAGCTGCTTCTCTATCAAGATATCCACATTCCCTGTATATCTCCATAAGTACATCAAATGCATACACAAGAATATGTCCACTTCCCATGCAAGGATCAAAAAACGTAAGCTCTTCAGGTGAAATTTTCTGATTTATATTTGATATTACACCATCCTTAGGGGTTACAAAATATTCAAGCTTGTCTTTAAGCTTGCTCTGAGGGTTTCTTTCAATCCAGTAACGGCCCAGTGAATTGTCTACCATATATCTTACAACCCAGTCTGTTGTAAACAGCTGAGTAGCTGCAGGTATGTCATCTTTCTTTATTGTCCCTTTATATATGTTTATAATCTGATTTTTTCTATCTTCGTTGTAGTACTGATACATCCACCCGATTATCTCCACTGCCTCGGCAAAGTCTGCTTCGTCTATGTCGTTTACCAGATGGCTGACTATACCGTCGCTGTCTGTAAAGTTGATGCTCAGCAGCAGCTCTGTGTAGTCATTGGTTTTTTCAAAAAGCTCTGGCAGGATGTCTCCCAGCTGGTTGCACTGCTTTATGAAAAGCATGCGAAAAAGCTCATCGAGCCTGTTTTCATGCTTGAGCTGTATTATCC
>SAAR01000534.1 GCA_009916335.1 Erysipelotrichia bacterium
GTTGTATTCTTTTAAACTCTTGAATGTTTGCTACATCACCTTGACAGACTTTAAACTTGAATTGCTGTTCGAAGTTATACTTCACAAACTTTTGATAATCGCGATAGTTCAAATCACGAATATCAGTCATACCTGACATCTTTACATGATTAAATAATCTTCTTACGGCATTCAACCATGGCTTAGTGACTTTCAATCTGTCCATGAGTATTTCATCAGTAAGTTCCATGACGAACCCCACAGCGCGTCCAAGCAGTGCGTCACCCAGTGGTGTGCGTTCATCAGTTTCACTTGGAGGATTCATACTACCAAGTATCTTAAAGTTCTTGCTAATCGTGATTTCTTCATCACCAATAACCACTCGCGACTTTTCATCAGTTAAACCTTGTAAGAACATTAGTGTATCTTGTGGAAGTTCATTCATTTCATCTAAGAAAATATGCCCACCATTTTTTACTGCTTTCAAAAAAGGAGTTTCATGTGGCTTTAATCCAGTGCCATCAGTATCAGCCAAAAAGTATGCAAGCGAATATGGATCTAAGTCCTTTCGGCATGCATATGTAGTAATGTTTGCAAAGCGTCCTTCGATGGCATAAGTCTTCCCAACACCAGTTTCACCAATCAACAACCAGAGTCTTTCTTTATTGCTTGGGTTCTCAAACTGGTCAAAAAAATCTTTAAGACCATCAGTGGTCTCAGCTAAATTAGCGCGTTCATACTGAACGATTTCAATGTCAATCTGCTTTTCATTCGCTTCTTTAATGTCTTTTACAAGTTGAAGCAATGGCTCATCTTTTAGTGTTAATACTTGCTCAATAACTTTTTTAGAACAAGAGAACAAACTAAATTGTTCTCCGTATCCTCTTAGAATTTCCAACGCCTTCCCATAATTAGGATCATGCATTGCCAAACTAATAAATTCTGTTCTGTCAATCATTTTCTCATCTCCTCCAAATGTATGATTAGATATTTTTTCATTCTTTCGTTCAGGTCACCCATCAGTGCTTCTTGTGTTTTCTTAAAGTCCAATACTATTGCAAGTCTATCTTGGATGTCCATGTCAATTCTTTGAAGCGTCTTTAGTAATAACTCTTCTTTCGCATATGGTGTGCCGTATGTAGTGCCATCATGTGTGAAGTAATACTTCTCATTCTTCACAGCATTCCACTTGTCAATCAGCGCCATGTGCTCTTCGTAATCACTTTCATCTTTCGCTCGATATAGTAGGTTATCGTATACATAAAATACTTCCCCACTCGTTGCACTCAACTTCTGCACTTTCATTTTACTCCTCCTTGTTTTTTTCAGTATGGCTTAGATCCATACCCTTACATAACCATTATACCATGCGCCCATGCGCTCGGTTTTTTTGGTTTTTTTTCTCCTTGTGCAAACCACGTGGCTCTACATGATTTAGTAATGTATCAAAAACGGGAAATTGCAGCGAATCAGAGAAAATATGCTAAAGTTAGTGTAAATCTTAAAATCATGTATTTGTTGTAATATTCAGTGTAATAATGTGCATTGTTTTAGTTGTTGTAATTATATATATATAGGTATGGTATAGGGTTAATGGTATTTTATTTTTTATAAGAGTCTCTAAATAGGTGAATATAACACTGATTATTACAACAAATACACCAAAATAAGATAATCTGGAACTTTTTAATCCAGAAAATAAATTTTTAGCAACTTTTACTCTGATCGCATAGAATTTTCTTATTTTCGTGCAACTTTGAAACTTTACTATTAGTTGTGGAAGTAAAAAAAATTTTAAAATAAAAAAAAGGGCTTTCGCCCTTCCCTTTACTCTTCCTCTTCTTCTTGTGTTTCCTCTTCTTGCTTGCTTTCGTGCCAATCCAACAGTTGATTCACTAACTCAATAATTGCTTCGCGTGAATACTCTGGATTTTTGAGTTTTTCGATTTCTTGGTGAATCTTTGAGATTTCTAAGATATCATCACTTGATATGTTACTCTTCAAAAACATTGTTTGTGCTTGTTCGGTTAACATTTTGATTCTTGCAACGTCGACCACTTTCACACGTTCAATCAATAAACTTGCAATATCTAATGTTTTGGTTTTTCCGTTTTTGCGCTTTGCGCCCGGTGTCGGTTCTTGGATGATTTCAAACCCTTGTTTGATCAGATACGCTCTTGCATTTTGCGCGTTACTCGGTGTCGTGTAACCGATACTTTC
>SAAR01000535.1 GCA_009916335.1 Erysipelotrichia bacterium
GCTAAGGAGACTTCAGGGTAGGCACCAAGTCCCATATTTAAACGTCTGGGGACCGTCCTTCCCAATCCGTTTACTCTGACTCCCATTGCAATACAAAGTATCCATGAACGGGACTGACCCCGGACCCGGAGATATAAACCGTCAACTCCACCAACAGCATAAGAGCCTTCAGTTTTTAGCTTGGCAACAGCCAGTCCGGTGAGTTCTTTGGCTTTCTTTGGCATATGTTAAATCCTGTCATACAAACCGCCATGCATAAGGTACTGCATAAAATGTCAGATTTTTTCGGATGGTGCAAGACGTCCTCGAACAATCGATTCTGACAACATATTGTTTATTAATGGTAAAAATGGACGATTTCTGACATTTTCGGACATTAATTTGGCGGACTACGCTTCCGCCAAACATGAAAAGGGGTTACCGAAAGGTAACCCCTTTTTGCTTTTGAGAAAAATTTAAAACATGGTGCCGTGAATGCCGGTGTTACTGTTGCGCATTACATGCTCTATATTTGGCAAGTAAACTGAATAACGTAAGCAGCTATCATATACTCCAACGCAGCCTGAGTGAGCTATGGTAATCCCTGATATCACTTGAAATGACTGGTGTAGAAACTTCTTCAAAAACAAAGCCCTCCACATTTAGGTGTGAGGGCTTGTAATCGTTAATTGTTAAATTTACCTAAGTAGACGATAGCGGTGTTATCTGAGATGAATAATGAATAATATTCATTAGATGATACAGGTTTAATTCCTTTGTTAATCATATCTGCAAATTGATTTTTGCTTTCATTCACATCAGTATAACCATGTCGTGTTTGTGTTAATCCTTTATTGATCAATTGAAAGGACGCTAAGAATTCAGTGGCTGGGAAAACGAAGTAACCTATGAGCGGTTTGCTCTCTACTATTAGCTTTGCTCTTTCATTTATATTTAATTGACCTACAGTACCAATAGATACGATGTTTTTATGATTGGCAATATCTTGCGCAATCATGTTAAAAACAAAATCTTCGTATTCTTGTTGTGATTTCATTGTGTTGCTTAGTTGAGCACTAAAAGCAAGTGAAGCAATAACCGGTATCAATGCTGCATATTTAAAGCGTGGAGCAAAATGCATAATGGGTATAGCAATTATAACCAATATGACTGAAAATGATACTAAGGTACGGGGGAGTACCGGTGCATCCTGAAGTAATATAGTTGGCCCCATAAGAGATATAATGAATATTAAAAAAGACAATCCACTATACAAAATAAAGGATACTATACTCCCTATGTTTGTGCGATAAGAAATGAGCATAAACACCAGGCTAATTAGTATCGGAATAGCAAAGTAAATGTAAACAGGGTGGTAAAAATATGAAAGGGTTATTGCTTTTAAAGAGGTTAATGTTCCGATTAGGTGCTCAAATCCTCCCTTATCCAAAGATATTAACGCTGAGCGCGAGTTGTGTTTTGGAGAGAAGAAAATCATGTAGATAAGATAAAATGAGACAAATAAAATTGTTTTTTTAAATAAAAATATTACCGATTCTTTGATATGTGCCTGTTTTTTTATTGCGATAATTATTACGTCAACAGCCAGCAAACCCATGAAAATATTTGCACACGGTTGATACAATGTTAAGGATAATACACCCGCTATCAACTTTATTGCTATCTCTAGTGTCAAGTTTTTATTTTGGTATGTATATGCCACTACAGCCACGAAAAAGGAAATAGACATTCCCAGGCTATCGTATCTATAAGCGATATTTTGCAGGATAAATGGGTTGAATATTAAAAGTGCGGCAACTATTTTAGCGTTAGGTACATCTGATTTAATCAAATGTTTACTAAGTGCAAGTGAAGATGCTCCTAAGAGAATACAGGACGCGATCATGGTATAAGGAAATAAATCTAGATTGTAGTGGCCACTTGCAGAAAAAATTCTTGCTATAACATCCGCAAAAGGTCGACCTAAACCTCGCCAGCCGTAGTTTCCAGTGATCGATCTGTCTAAATCATCTCTATAATATATTCCAGCTTGAATTAGAGGGTAAATAAATAGGAGGGCCAGTCCTGAATAAATAAAAAATAATTTTTTATCGAATTTAGAAAACATGTTAAATCCCATCTTGTTTTTTAACTATGTAGCGCGGTCTTTGTTTGGTTTCAATATATATTCTACCTATGTACTCCCCGAGTACACC
>SAAR01000536.1 GCA_009916335.1 Erysipelotrichia bacterium
AGCCGATAGAATAAGTCTCGCTCTGTAATTACACTTATGAAAGTTGTACTTAATTGTAATTCGAAAATAATTTCCTGTCCCATAAAATTAGCCGAAACATCAGGTCGCTTCCATCTGGTTATAGGATGATTGCCGATAATCGTATTTTCTGTTTTTACGTCTAAAACTACAGATGTCCTTTTCAAGAAAAAAGCTATTTCGTCTTTTAAACGTTTGTGTCGCTCACCTTCGTTACATTTGGCATATTTTCCTCGATCAATTTCTTTTTTGGTCTCCCCTGTCGTCGTTTTATAATCGCAATCATTGCTATCTCTTAAATGCGAGAAGAATCTAGCCATACCTCGCTCTGTTTTTCGACCAGAAATCTTAATCATTTGTCCACAATACTTACACACACACTTAGTTTTTTTTAGATATATTGCTTTCTCTAGTTCTGTTCTAGCTTTAAAAATTAAATTTTCTGGTTGAGAAAAGAAAATATCAGCTTTTATCTCTGAACCAGTTTCGAGATCAACGATTGTGTCTATAGTGCGCTTGGTTTCATCAACATAGGAACTTGCAGACATATTTTGCATCGACTCTAATGATACTGCTATAGTTCCTGACTTTACTTCAATAAATTTCGGTCCCTCTTTCTGTTTTTCTATAAAATGTTTATCTTCTACAGAATCAACTCCATTAAGAATAGGATTATCTGAATTATCGGCCACTTCGAAAACTTCGCTATTACTATTTTTTTCTACTATTAGTACAGAGTCTATGTTTTTTCTTAGTCTAATATTTTCATTCCGTAGTTCAATTAATTCTTTGTTTAGTATGTCAATGGTACCGTCTTTCGTGTTGACTTTTGCTTTGCATTCTGTATTGTCTTTGCAAACTCGATTATATAGTTCTTTAAGATTTTGATATTGCCTATTTAGATTCTCTATTTGATCTTTCACTTGGTCATTGTCTGTAGCCATACAAACGCCTTTGTCAATTAACTCTAGTTGCTGAACCTTTGCTAGTATTTTTTTTATCTCACTCTCTTTTTCTTTAATTATTGCTGTTGCTTTATCTATCTGTGATTTCAAGACTCTAGTATTTTCATTTTCTAATACTAGATTATAGTTCAACGTATCAACTGTTGCTTGTAATTTTATACCTATTTCTCTATTGTCATTTGTTTCTTTTATCAGCTTTGTGTTTCTATTTTTTAAGATATTTATCTCGTTTTTTAAATTGCTGACAGTTTCTGAGAAATCATAATTTTCTCTCTCTAATATTTCATTTTTTGATGAATATTGAGTGTTTTCTTTTACCAACCTTTTGTTTTGTAATAAAAGACTGTTGATATCAATGCTGTAAATATTCTTAAGAATCCAATTTATAATATTTTCCATCATCTCTTATTGATTTAATGTTATTGTTAGGTGTTTTTCTTTCTTATCTACCTTGATTCCGCAAGAATTTAATTAGTGTTATTCATAATCAACTGAGCAAAAGAAAGTTACTCAATAATTATCATCTCAAGAAATTCACTTATCTTAGTGTTACAAAAAAGTCTCGTAAACACTATCGACGACATGGCAAAAATATAAATAAAATCAGATAAAGTCCCCCATTGGGGGACATATTTTCAATAACAGAGAAAATTTCTCAAGAGTTGAAACCCGTCATCAACAAAACTCTCGGTCAGAGATGTTTATCTAGCGGTTATTAGTATGGCGAGATTATTCGTTCTTTAATGACTGTTTACTTCTGTGCGTGCGGGCCGTGCGTGGAAGATGTGACAAGACATGCAGTTCCAGCACTGTAATCAGTAAATTTAAAAGCACGATTCTTTGTACCATCAGGGATGCTGTACGCACCTACAAAAAGTTTCTTGGCTATAGTCCCGATGTAGCTGTTATTGGTGATTTGATTGTAGGTCTCAAGAACCGGTATAACAATGCCAACGTGCATTTCCATCAATCTGATACATTGGATTGTCTGTTTTCTGGCATAAAGAGCAGAACTCTAAAGATAGAGTCGAGCGTGCACACACGAATTGCGACTCATGCTTGCGAGATATCGTAGAGACTGTGGAAAACATTCCAACTATTTCTATATACGCGGAGGCAGATGTCATGCTTTCTACAATGAGATGTTTGCCTTGCATAGAATCTACTCCAACGCACTGACTACCGGAAAGGGCGATGCGCACCTTGGT
>SAAR01000537.1 GCA_009916335.1 Erysipelotrichia bacterium
ATCTGAAATGACTAAATATTTTTTCCATTCATCAAAAAAGATATCTGAACCATTTTTGAGCTTTTCTTCAAATTCTATTATAATTTTTGTACTTTCTTGATACGAAATTGATGTCTTACCTCGAGCTATTTCCTCCACAATTTTGAAATGTCTTGGTACTATTTTATTTATTTCTGGGAATAAAATAGTTTCATAGTTAAAAAAATTATTCATTTGTCATTATCTTGGCTTTGCTAATATCTGGAGTATTTACCGTAAAGTAGAGCTCAATTCTTCTGTTTTTTCCTTTGCATTCAACTGTTTCATCTAAGCACAGCGGTCTTGTCTCGGCATAACCACTATATGAGAAGAGTGTTTTTTCTTTATTGTTTTTTAGAAGTGCAATTTTTGAATCCGTTGCCTCGACCATTCTTAAGTAAGTGTTGATGGCTCTTTGTGCAGAAAGCTCTTTATTACTCCATTCTTTACGCCATTGACTTATACTTTTTATTGGATCATTATCTGTATGCCCTTCTATAAAAACAGTGTCAATAGATGAGCGATATTTTTCATCTTGAAATTTTAGGTATAAAATTTTTGCTATTTCAGTAATTTGCCTTCGCCCCTCTTGACTTATTTCAGCAGAACCTTTTTCAAATAACAAATCAGATTTTAATCGAAAATTACCATTCTTTTCATCGATTTCTACAAAGATATTATGCTGCTCTATAAGCTCTTTTTGAAGTAACATTAAGAGATCACTTCTATTGTTTAAATTAGTTTCAAGCTTTTTGATTTCAAGAGATAAAGACTCTTTTTTTGCAGTATATTCTTCTTTTTCTTGAACGAATGAAAGCATAACATAAGTCAAAATCAAAATGAAAACAAACAGTAAAGATGTCATTAAATCAGAAATAGATATGTAATAATGCCCATCATTGTTTTCTGCGTTTGAATTGATTGTTCTCTTCTTTAGAAATGCCATTATTTGTCACTTTTGGTTCTGAGTTCTTCAATTGCATCTGCAAGATTAGTAATTGCATCTCCCATTGTTTTTGCATAACTTGAAAGAGCCATATCTAACTGATGAATGACCCTATTTTTTATAGCATCATCTAAATGTCGTAAATGCTCATTCATATACCGTTCTAAATTATCCCGAAATGAATCAATCATTGTAGAGTTGTCTTGTGCCAAATTTCCAAAATCTGTCTGCATTGTTTTTAAGAGCTCTTTCGAAGTTGTAAGTGTTTGATTAATGGACTGATTTGACTCTAAAAGCTCCTTAGATGATTGTTTTAAATTTTGAGTGTATTCATTGAGTATTGTTTGAGATTCATTAAAACCATCATTAAATCGCATTAACTTTTCAGATGAAGTTGAAATTTCTCTGCCAAAATCTAATAGCTTATCTGTGCTATTCCCAAAATTCGAAATATACTGTGGAACTTCTTGAATCTTATCTGCAGATTTTTGAATACCATGAGCTATCCTATCTACTTCATTCGCCATTGTTTCAAGTAGATGATTTAATCTACCTTCCATTGCTTGCATATGTACATTGTATTGTTCAATAACTTTTTTGGCAGATGAAATAACAGCGCTTGTATTTTCACTCAAAATTTCTTGGCTTGATCTAGTGGATTCTTCCTGACTTCTAGATGTGCTTTCAATAATTTTGACAAGTTGTTCTATACTATCAGCTACTTTAGTATTCAACTCTTTAATGTTTGTAGTTACACTAGAAGAAAGATCTTGCATCATTTGTGCTTGTGAATTTTTAATTTCAAGAAGATCATCTAATATCTTTTGATCTCTCTCTTTTGAAATTGCATATTGTTGATCAAACATCATCCTCATAGAGCCAAAAGTTTCTTCTAAATGTTTTGAGACATTCATCATTATTTCTTGGGATTGCTCTGTTGTCTTCTTTAGGGACTCGCCTTGATTTCCTGCAGCGGAATCCAGCTTATCTATAAAAGTTTCAATAATTTTTTTGAGTGCATCCGTTGATTGTTCAGCTTGAGAAGATGAAATATTTTTAATGGTGTCCGAAAGATTTTCCAGAGGCTTTTCAAAGACTCCTTGCAATGAATGAGATAATGTGGATGGTAAATTTGCAAAATGCGAATTCATAGACTCAATTTTAGGAATAAAAGATAAATTGAGTTCTGCCGATATTTTCTCAGTAAGTGAAGTAGCTAGACC
>SAAR01000538.1 GCA_009916335.1 Erysipelotrichia bacterium
GGTGACTCCTAACAGATAACGGATTGTTATAGTATTTATAGAGACAACCTCTCAAGCCCGACATGTATGATGGTGTGGTTTGGGAGGTTGTCATTTAAATACATATTGGTGTTTTTTTTATAATTGATATTGTTGCTATCAGGATTGTATACTGTTTTATTATTTATGTGAATTGAATTATCTCACCTAGAAGACAAAAAAAGTGTTATATTTGTCTAGCATTGAATCATTTGAGACAATGATAGAACTAAATAAATGGAAATGTTTTGCTCGTTCTTTTCTGTAAATCCTAGCCATATTGTGATTTTATAAAATAAATGCATGAAAAGATTAATGTTGTTAGTAGGGATTGTCTTACTTTCTATTGGAGTAAATGCTCAGCAAGATTCGCTGTTTATAATTAAAAATATGGGTAACAAGGTGTTGTTAACTCCTAAAAGTGTTCAAAATCCATTCATTGGCATGAAACGAAGTGTCTATACTCCAAAGTCTGAATGGTTAACCAAAGGAATAAATAAAATAGTAAGGTCTTGCTCCGATGCAAAACATCGAAAATCATTATTGGATGCGAGAATATTTGTTAATGTGTATGGCGATTTATCAGGAGAGATAAAATATGTGGATTTTTTAATACCTAAAAGCGAAGCAGGCAAGGTTTCATTTGAAGATTTAAATAACCTTCAGCAAAGAATCAAACTTCTAAAAATTCCGCAAAGCGAGAACTTATCCGTTCATAAAATGGCAGCAGGCTATTTTAAATTAGCCTATTTGCTTAGATGTGAATCTGAATCTTCCCCTGATAAATAACAGTCATTACGGAGCTGATGTTAACGATTCACTCCATATCTTTCTCTATATCGGATAAGTAACGAGATAACTTCATTTTCGGAGCTTGTTGTAGTATCTGTTTCGTTGTTTGAACATCTTATCGAAATAATCTATTTTGGAATCTCGATAGTCAAAGATCACCGGAGGTTTTCCTGAGCGTTGGATTCTTCCGATATATTGCACTAACTTCCCTTCAAAAGTAAATGGGTAAACGATAAACAAACATTCCAAGTCATTTATATCAATTCCTTCTCCAAAGTATTGTCCTGTGGAAATAATAATTTGAAAATGTCCCTGTTCTATCTGTTCTAACTTGCTTTTTCGACTTCTTTCCGAATCATCCCCCGAAATGGCAATCGTCTCGTATTTCTCTTTCAAATAAAGGTTTAGGATATTTACATGAGATTTTCTTTCAGTCAGTATCAGGATGGATTTGAACCGAGAGATATTCTCGTCAATATCCTTTAAAATCAAGCCATTTCGGGCAGTGTCATATATAAGAACCTGCGAAACCGTTTCGTAGTAGTCGGTTTTGTAATCGAAAGGAACGAATAACTCTGTTTCCTTTATATTGATTTCAGCTTTGCTGTTTTGTTGCTCCAGTAGTTCCTTTTGGGTCATCTCATAAATGATGTTGCCAATATATACATAGATCAACTTTTCATCGTTATTTTTCCGCTTAGGAGTAGCTGTTAGGCCGTACAGATAATAGCAATTTAGTTGAGTTATGACTTCTCGAAATGACTTAGCCGGTATATGGTGACATTCATCAACAATCACCATTCCAAATCGATTTTTTAGTTCAGATAGATCGCCTCTGGTCAATGACTGAATCATGGCTACTGTCACTTCTTTCCCAATTTTATCTTTCTGATTTCCGATTTGTCCAATTTGTTTTTTAGGAATAGACAGAAAGTTTTGTATTCGGTCGATCCATTGGTCGAATAATTGTTTGCGATGAACGAGAATGAGGGTTGGCTGTTTTTTCTGAGAAATCAATTCTAAGCCGATAATTGTCTTCCCTGAACCGGGAGGAGAAACAATTACTCCAAAGTCTTTTGTTTCTGTTCGTTCCAATACTTCTTGTTGATGCGGAAGTAAGTCAATTTTAGAGTTTACGATAATCTCTTCCTGCCGACATCGCTCGTCTATGATTTTGATCGGAATGTTTTCTGAATTGCAAAATTTCACCAGAGAAGAAGCGAATCCACGAGGAACAATAATTCCTTCAGGAGTTTCTTCTATCAATTTGAAATTATTGCTGTCCGATTAAACTCGACAACAATAAAAATAGTGTGCTCGACTGCTGATTTCCCGCGGTCGAGTATCTTTTTCTCATTTCCAAGCCCCCCCT
>SAAR01000539.1 GCA_009916335.1 Erysipelotrichia bacterium
TCCACAGTTTTGCAGCAACTTTTAAATGGCCAGTGTCTGTAGTATTTGTAATTAAATACGTACAGGCTTTTTTTATTTTTATATTTTGTCATATTTTTCTGGATTAAATTGGAATATTGTGATATAATTAAAAGAAACGGGAGGATTTCATTATGTTTCTTAGAAAATCTACTAATAAGAAAACTGGTCGTACTTACCTTTCAATTGTTCATAGCTATTGGAATAGCGATCTTAAAAAAACTAGAGCAACCGTTGTTAAATCCATTGGATATTTAGATGAACTTGAAAAAGAATATGAAGATCCTATTGCCTTTTTTACTGCTGAAGCTAAGCAACTGGAAGAGCAAAGGTTAATGGAGAATGCAGCGTTCTCTTTTAAGATTAACAAACTCGACTTACTCCCTATTAACACTAATGAAAGAAAAAACTTTGGCTATGTAGCATTAAGCCATATTTACCACGAACTTAGTATTCATACTTTTTTTATAAATCGTCAACGCCATACGAAAGAAAAGTATGATGCAGATACCATTATGAAGCTCCTTGTGTTTTCAAGACTTCTATGCCCTGCATCCAAGAAAAAATCATACGAAAATCGAAATTACTTTTTTGAAAAAGATAATTATTCTCTTGATGATGTTTATCGCAGCCTCTCTTTTTTTAACAAGCACAAAGAAAGTCTGAAGCTTTGGATCAACGATAAAATTAAAAAGAATTATGGCAGAGATACAAGTCTTGTTTACTATGATGTTACAAACTATTACTTTGAAACAGAAAAGATTGAAGACTTTAGAAAAAAAGGAGTCTCTAAGGAGCATCGTCCCAATCCTATAGTTCAGATGGGACTTTTTATGGATAACAATGGGATTCCTATTACATATCAGTTGTTCCCTGGTAATACCAACGATTGTCTTACCTATCGTCCAAACCTTTCAACAATGAAAAAAGATTACGGTCTTGGTAAAGTTGTTGTAGTTGCTGATAAAGGTATGACTACTGGTGATAATATTTGGTATACTCTTTCCGCTGGGGATGGTTATGTGTTCAGTATGTCTGTTCGTGGTGCTAACAAAGAACTTAAAAATTATGTTTTAAATCAAGACGGCTACGAAGCCTTTGGAGAAGAATACAAGCGCAAGTCAAGACTATATCCAAGAGAAATCAAAGTAACCGGAACAAGTGGGAAAAAGTTAACTAAAAAGATAGATGAAAAGCAAGTTGTGTTCTACAGTGAGAAATATGCAAAGCGCGCAAGAGCAGAACGGGCTGCTGCACTTGAGAAAGCAATGGATTTAGTGAAAAATCCTGGCAAATATACGAGAGCAACCTCTTATGGTGCCGCTGGTTATGTAAAGGCTTTAGATTTTGATAAAGAAACGGGAGAAATTATTACAAAATCAAGCTTACTAGAAATTGACGAAGATAAGCTAAGAGAAGATGAAGCTCTTGATGGATACTATGTTCTTGCCACAAGTGAATATGAAGAAAGTGATGATAGGATCATTGAAATGTATAGAGGTTTATGGAAAATTGAAGAATCCTTTAAAGTAACAAAAAGTGATTTGGAAGCACGCCCTGTTTATGTATCAAGAGAAGATCATATTGAAGCACATTTTCTTACTTGCTTTGTTTCATTGGTAATTGCAAGGATCCTTGAGATGAAAACAGACCACAAATACAGCATAGGCAAAATGCTTGAAAGCCTTAAAAAATGCGAATGCTCTCATGTTTCTGAAAACTATTATCTATTTGACTATTACGATGAAGTTCTTAAAGATATTAGCAATCAGACTGGCTTACAGTTTGATAAAAAAATGCTCACATTAGGTGACATAAAAAAATATTTGGGAATGGTAAAAAAATCCTCTGTTGCACTATAACTTTCTGACAAAACAACAAAGCCCACAATCACTGGTTTTACAATGATTGCGGGCGTTTTTTTGTTCTTTTTGCTGCAAAAGTCAGGATTTTATGATAAAATGGTATAATTAAAATTAAAAAAATTATATTATGAGATGGTTGGAAACTCCCTGGCGGTGATAAGACCTATGATATTTCTGCTCTTGATGACATGATTGAAAAAGCAATAACTAAAGAAGCAAAAGCTAAGCTTATTTCGATGGTATTCTACAAAGAACGTTGGATAAAAGAGGATGGATTAGAGCAAAAACTTATTGTCA
>SAAR01000089.1 GCA_009916335.1 Erysipelotrichia bacterium
ATTGATGATTTTATTTGTTTTTTCAATGAGTAATGATTTATCGACAACCAGAGGAGAATTTAATAACTCTTGATAATCTTGATTGTTTGGATTTAAATAAATTCCCATGTGTATCATCCTTTCTTTTGTTATGTTCATTATACCACAATAATCGTATTATACATGTTTTTTAATAAGACTTGTGGACTTCATTCGATTAATAATTATAATGAATATACTCAAAAAGCAGAGGATACACTTTCGTTTATAAGAAATAGTGTTGTTGCTTCATTTGTTCATCTTTCTTATATAAATAAATAGCATTATTCCTATTAGCAATGGCTAATAAAATATCCTCAATTTTACAGTCTTGTTCACTTATTTTATCTAACAGCCAGTATTGATCTTTACCAATCGCCTTTAAATTTTTGTCCATAATTTTACCATCAATAATCACATTCGCCATTAACTCTTCTTGTACTACTTTCTTATTCATATCTTTGATTGTTACAGGTTTAGATTCACTCATTGCTAAAAAACTCACTTCACCAGTGGTTTCCATAATGGCAAAAGCAATTTGTGAAATATCAAAATAGCCAGCAATACGACATTGTGTTAATAAATCATTCACATCAAAATGTATTTTCTTTAAATTTTTTTCGATAATTTTTCCATGAAAGATGAGAATATGTGGTGTTCCTGTCAAGTGTTCTCTTGCTTTAATGCTTTTTGTGGTTAACCATGAAAAAAAGATACTAACAGAGGTATATAACAGCATAGCAATGGCACACAAATACCATTCTACTTGATCGTCAATGGCTAATACCGCCGCAATACTACCAATTGTAATACCCACAATGTAATCATAGAAAGATAATTGGCTGATTTGTTTAGGACCAGCTATTTTTGCTAGTATTTGTAATAAAAGAATGGAGATTAAAGAGCGTATAATCGTTGCTAATATCATAGCATCACCTCTTTTTTAGCATGTCCATTTTTTTCTTTTTAATACCAATAAATTTAGTAGACACTAGTGTAAACAAAGGCTATAATTAATTTATTAATCGGGGGTATGCAAATGAACAAGACAATTGGTTTTATTGGTTGTGGTAATATGGGTAGTGCAATGCTAAAAGGGATTTTAAAAGCAGGGTTAGTTTCTTGTCAACAAGTATTAGTTGCGACAAAAAGTGAAAGTAGTGCAAAACGTATTGAAGAAACATATCATGTAAAAGCGACTCAAGATATTAAATTTGTGGCTAAACAAAGTGATATTATCATTATGGCTATGAAGCCTAACGTGTTTGTCGATGTCATTGAGGATATTAGCGATGTAGCAAATGATAAAGTCATTATTAGCGTAGCGGCAGGGATTAGTATTGCTTTTTTAATGGAGTGTTTTCACAACGATCATTTAAAGGTAGCTAGAGCAATGCCCAATACACCAGCGTGTGTGTCAATGGCAATGTCCTCTTTAAGTTTCAATGAATTTATAAATGAAACAGAGAAAAAAGAAGTCATTGCGATATTTGAAAGTTTTGGGGAATGTGCTGTTGTAGAGGAAGAGATGATTCATGCAGTCATTGGTATTAGTGGTTCATCACCTGCCTATATCTTTATGATTCTTGATGCGATGATTAAAAATGGTATAAAACATGGATTAAGCAAAGAAACAGCCACAAAGTTTGCCTCACAAGCTGTTATGGGGGCGGCTAAGATGGTCGCAACTAGTGAGCAAGAAGTCGATACTTTAAAAGTGAATGTTTGTTCTCCTAATGGAACAACGATTGAAGCAGTGAAAAAATTGGAAGAAAGACATTTGTATGAAATCATTGATGAAGCGATGGATGCTTGTATTGCAAGATCCATCGCAATGAGCAAGTAGGAGAATGTATGGAATTTAAATTATCAAGAAATTTACAAGCGTGGTTATTGGTTGTTGTTGGTTCCTTTTTATTTTGTGTTGGTTTGAACCTGTTTATTACACCAATGAATTTATATACAGGAGGAATTGTTGGATTATCACAAATGATTCGTACCTTATTCAATGAATGGGGATTGCAATTAGGGGAAATAGCAGGATACATTAACATGGCATTTAATTTACCTTTATTGTTTATTGCTTATAAAAGTATTTCAAAACGCTTTTTTGTCTTAACGATAACATCTATTCTTTTACAAACATTGTTTTTTGCATTAATACCTATCCCTGTGCAACCGATTATTGACGATCTTTTAACATCTGTCATTGTTGGGGGAATCATCGCAGGTTTTGGGATTGGCTTAGTGTTAAGAAGTTCAGGTTCAGCAGGAGGAACAGATATATTAGGTGTCTACTTTACTAAGAAAATTTCACACTTTAGTGTAGGGAAGTTAAATATTATTTTTAATATTATTTTATTTTCTATTTGTATGATTATTTTTAATGTAGAAACAGCTGTATATTCTATATTAAATATAGTAATTTTTAGTTTTGTTTTAGATAAGGTACATTATCAAAATATCTCCGTAACAGCAATGATTTTTACAAAAAGTTTAGAGGCACAAAAATATATTATGGTGGATTTACATCGTGGAATCACATATTGGAAAGGATTAGGTGCATACACGAATGAAGAAACGTATGTCATGATTACGGCAATTTCTAAATATGAGGTAAACGAGTTACGTTTAGAAATTTTAAAAGCAGATCCTAATGCATTTATTATCTTCTCAGAAGGATTGAGTATTAGTGGAAACTTTGAAAAGCATTTGTAAAATAATGTGTACATATAAGTGAGTGCGAACATGCTTTTGTTTTAGAACGATAGTGAGTGTTTATATAAACACAAATTGTAATTTTTTACATTTATTTTGTAAATCTCTTTCATTTTATATTGACATGTATTTTCAAAAGAGATAAAATAGACGTATCAATAAAGACGTTGATAAGAAATAGTAGAGATATGGACATGATAGAGAGCTTTCGGTTGGTGGAAGAAAGTATGATAAGTATCTTGAACACATCTTTGAGTCATGAAGGGGAATGATAGTAGTCTTCATCGGTTACCTGCATCCGTTATCGTGCTAGAGTATATTTGTACTTGAAGAGGTCAGTATTGTGAAATGCTGATAAAAAAAGGTGGAACCACGTAAGGTAAACTTTCGTCCTTTGGATGAAAGTTTTTTTGCATATTAGGAGGAAATGATATGAAACAGTTTAGTGTACCAGCTGGAATGAGAGATTTAATTTTAGGGGAATGTGAAACAAAAAAGGAATTGCAATTACAGATTGAGGATTGCTTAAACAAATGGGGATATGAAGAAATTATTACACCAACGATTGAATTTTATAAGACTTATGATGTTGGTTTTGATAATATGCAGGAAGAAGATATGTATAAATTCTTTGATGCGAATGGTCGTATTTTAATGTTGCGTGCCGATATGACAATTCCTATTGCTCGTGTGGTTGCCACTAAGTTTAAAGATGCACAAACACCATTGCGTTTTCGTTATTGTGCCAATGTATTTAAAGTACATGAAGAATTATCAGGATTACAAAATGAAATCAGTGATTGTGGTGTGGAATTAATCGGTATGGAAGAATCCTGTGCAGAATTAGAAATTTTGGTAACGGCGATGGAAGCGTTAAACGTTGTTAAAGATAAAAAAATTGTATTAGAAATAGGAAACATCAATTTCTTTAGAGAAGCATGTCGAGCGTTAAATTTCGAGGAAGAAACAATTCTCACTTTAGCGAAATTAATTGATGATAAGAGCTTGAAATCATTAGAGGATTATGTAAAAACATTAAATGTGAGTACACAAGACCAACAGTTTTTTATGCAGTTACCTTGGTTGAATGGGAATGAAAGAATATTAGAAGTAGCGAAACAATACGCTTTTAATGATGCGTTAATAGAGATTGTTGATAGGTTACAAACATTGAATACACAATTAAAAGCGTTAGGTTATGATGAAATTAATTTTGATTTAGGAAAGGTTAGTAATCTAAATTATTATACAGGACTTATTTTTGAAGCCTATGTAGAAGGGGTTGGTTCAAGGGTATTAAGTGGTGGTAGCTATAATACGTTGATTGCGAAATATGGTAGTGATCTAAGTGCGATTGGCTTTTCTATTAAACTAGATGCTTTATTAGAAGTGGTTAAAAAGGAAGAGAGAAAAGCGTATTGTGCCATTGAATATCCCAAACATCTACTTGTGGAAGCAATGAAACAAAGTAAACAATTGCGTAAAGATAAAGTTGTTAAATTAAAAGTAAATGATGCATTAACACAGATTGTGATTAAGGAGGTAGCTTAATATGTTGTCTATCGCATTAACCAAAGGAAGACTTGAAAAAGAAAGTGTCAAGATATTTGAAAAGTGTGGCTATGGTATTGAACCACTAAAAAATAAAGGTAGACAGTTAGTTTTTAAAGATACGATAAAAGATAATGAGTATTTTTTAGTGAAAGCTGCGGATTGTGTTACGTATGTGGAACATGGTGTTGCAGATGTAGGGATTGTCGGTAAAGATACTTTATTAGAATCAACAGGTAGATATTATGAAGTCTTAGATTTAGACATTGGCAAATGTGGCTTTATTGTTGCTAGTTTACCAGATAAGGACCCTTATAAAAAAGTGGGGCATGTTAAAATAGGTACAAAATATCCAAGTGTTGCAAAAGAATATTTTAAGAAAATAGGAATGGACGTAGAAGTCATAAAAATTGAAGGTAGTGTAGAATTAGCCCCTATTTTAGATTTGTGTGATGCGATTGTCGATATTATGGAAACAGGAACAACCTTGAAAGAAAATGGCTTAGTTGTTTTTGATCGCATTTGTGATATTTCTGCACGCATGATTGTGAATAAAGCAAGTTTTAAACTAAAAAGAAATGAAATTACACAATTATTAGATGATCTTAAGAAAGTGTTATAGGTGAATATATGTTAACAGTGATTGATAGTAAAAATTTAGATACATTACGCATGTATTTAGAAAGTAGGGAAGAAGATAGTAATCCAGAAATTGTGATGGCAGTAGAAGCGATCATTAAGGAAGTAAAAAAGTGTAAAGATGATGCTTTATATGCCTATACGAAGCAATTTGATCAAGTCGAACTTACTTCTTTGATGATGAGTGAAGCGGAAATAGATGCCATCTATGAACAAGTAGATGATGCTTTTATTGAAGCAATGCAAGAAGCAAAAGCAAATATTACTTTGTATCACCAACAACAATTACAAAGTGGATATGAAATACAAAAAGACAATGGTGTTTATCTAGGACAAAGAGTTATGCCATTAGCAAGTGTGGGAGTGTATGTACCAGGGGGGCGAGCTGCTTATCCAAGTAGTGTATTAATGAATGTGATTCCTGCGAAAATAGCCGGGGTTAAAGAAATTATCATGGTTACACCACCAAATAAAGAAGGAAGTGTAAATCCCTATATTGTCGCAGCAGCGAAAATAGCAGGTGTCAATAAAATATATAAAGTAGGAGGGGCACAATCCATTGCTGCTTTAGCATATGGGACACAAAGTATACCTAAGGTAGATAAAATCGTTGGTCCTGGGAATGTGTATGTTGCGACTGCAAAAAAACTTGTTTATGGAAAAGTGGATATTGATATGATTGCTGGACCTAGTGAAATATTGGTGATTGCTGATGAAAGTGCAGATCCAAAATATGTAGCTGCTGATTTGATTTCACAAGCAGAGCATGATCCGATGGCAAGTTCTATATTATTAACAACTTCACAAACGTTGATAGAAAAGGTGAATCAAGAGTTAAGCAAACAAAGCAATGCATTGCCTAAAGTGGATATTATTAAAGAAAGCTTTGCAAATTATGGAAAAGCAATGCTTTGTGATTGTATTGAACAATGTATTGAAATTGCGAATCAGATTGCCCCTGAACATTTAGAGTTGATGGTTGAAGATGCCAAAGAGTATCTTCCCTTAGTGAGTAATGCAGGTAGTGTTTTTTTAGGCTATTACACATGTGAAAGTATTGGGGATTATTTTGGGGGTACTAACCATGTATTGCCAACAAGTGGAACGGCGAGGTTTTATAGTCCATTATCTTGTGATAGTTTTATTAAAAAATCAAGTTATTTGTATTACAGCAAGGAAGCACTTAAACAAGATGGTGAAAAAATTATTACTATTGCCCACAATGAAAATTTAGATGGACATGCCAATGCTGTGAAAGTGAGGTTAGCTGATGAAAACGATTAATACTTATCAAGCAATGCAAAGTGAAGGAATTTTACTAAATGCAAATGAGAGTTATAAAAATATAGAAAAAGTAGTAGTTGATGAAATTAAAGAAGCGATCACAACACTAAATTTTCATCGTTATCCAGAAGATCGTAGTATGCACTTAGTAAAAGCATATGCAAACTATATTAATAAAAAGAAAGATTGTATCATTGCGGGGAATGGCTCTGATGAGATGTTAGGTTTATTAATAGGGTTAAATATAAAAGAAGGAAAAAAGCTATATACTTTTTCATTAGACTTTTCAATGTATGATTATTATGTAAGTATGCATAATGGAGAAGTGGTAAAATATGCATGGAAGATGGAAGAAGATTTCGATGTCGATGATTTTATTCGTGTGGGGAAAATGAATCAAGTCGATATGATTGTTTTCTCTAATCCTAATAATCCAACAGGACGAGTGATTGCACAAGAAGATTTATTGAAAATTGTAGAAGCATTTGCTGATATTGTTGTGGTGATTGATGAGGCATATGCTGATTTTGATGAAACAACCATGCTAGATTATATTGAAAGTTATCCTCATTTATTTGTTACAAGAACCTTATCAAAAGCCTTTGCGTTAGCAGGTATTCGTTGTGGTTTTTTAATTGCACAGCAAGCAACGATTAAAAAAATATTACCATACAAGGTTCCTTACAATGTGAATGCGATGACACAGCTTGTAGGATCGATTGTTTTAAAACATAGTGATTTAATTCGTGCTAATATAGAGGAAATAAAGAAAGCGAGAGATCATTTTTATAAGCAGTTTCAAACATTGAATAAAAAAGAGATTACTTTATATCCATCGAAAACGAACTATTTATATGGAACATCAAGTCGTAAAGCAGATTTTATGAGATGTTTGCAAGAAAAACAGATCGTGATTCGTGATTATCATGATGATAGCTTCCGTATTACGATTGGTTCCACGCAACAAAATCAATTAGTTTTAGATGTTATAGAGAACTTTTAGAAAGGAAAAAGAAGATGAAACGAGTAGCACAAGCAAAAAGAGATAGTAAAGAAACACAAATTGAGATGGCGATTCATTTAGATGGAGAAGGGAAAAGCGAGATTGATACAGGGGTTGGCTTTTTTGATCATATGCTAACATTGTTCGCTTTCCATGCAAAAATAGATTTAATTGTTAAGGCTAAAGGTGATTTAGAAGTGTGTGATCATCATTTAGTAGAAGATACAGGTATATTGTTAGGTACTTTACTATTAGAAGCCTTAGGCGATAAGAGAGGCATTGAACGCTATGGTAATGCACGTGTGCCAATGGACGAAGTATTAACTTGTGTTGATTTAGATTTAAGTGGTAGAAGTTATTTAGTATATCACTGTGATTTAAAGAGAGATACGATTGGTGCTTATTCCTGTGAAATGACAAGTGAATTTTTAAGAGCCTTTGCCAATAATGCGAAGATGACATTACATGTAAATTGTTTATATGGAGAAAATGATCACCATAAAGTTGAATCTATCTTTAAAGCGTTAGGAAGAGCATTAAAACAAGCAATCCAACAAAGTGGCAATCGTATTCCATCGACAAAGGGGATTATCTAATGATTGCGATTATTGATTATGGTATGGGTAATTTGCATAGTGTATACAATGCATTAAAGCAAATGAAGTGTGAATGTATTATTACTAGTCAAAAGGAAGATTTAATAAGTGCAGATGGTTTACTACTTCCAGGTGTTGGTGCTTTTTATGATTGTATGGAGAACTTAAAGAAAAGTGGTTTGATAGATACGATGAAAAATGAATGTGCAAAAGGAAAACCTCTATTAGGTATTTGTTTAGGAATGCAGGTGCTATTTGAAAAGGGGCATGAGGTTAAAACGTGTGATGGTTTGGGTTTATTACAAGGAGAGATTCAATTAATGGAAGATGCACAAGTTAAGATTCCACACATTGGTTGGAATCGCCTTGAAATAGTAAAAGAAGACCCTCTTTTATCAATGTTTGATCATTTGCCATTCGTTTACTTTGTGCATTCTTATTGTGCTTGCCATTATGATTCGCAGGATTTAATCGCCTATACCAATTATGGAAGTTTAAAAATTCCTGCATATGTGCGTAAAGGAAATATCTTTGGTATGCAATACCACCCAGAAAAAAGTGGAGAAGATGGTTTAAAGATGCTAGAACAGTTTGTGAACGTATGTACACAAACAAAGGGAAAGGAGTAACATTATGATTATTATCCCAGCAATTGATATTATTAATCATGAGCCAGTGCGTTTGTATCAAGGTGATTACTTACAAAAGGAAGTAGTAGGACAAAGTGTATTAGAACTTGCGAAAACTTTTGAAAAAGAGGGTGCTAGCTATTTACACCTTGTTGATTTAGATGGGGCGAAAGAAGGCAATCTTATCAATCAATCCTTAATAGTTGATGTTGCAAAGGCATTGTCCATTCCTGTGGAAGTAGGCGGTGGAATTCGTACTATGGAAGCCATTTCCTATTACTTAGAGCAAGGTGTTGAACGGGTGATTTTAGGGACTAGTGCAATGGAAGATGAAACCTTACTTACGCAAGCAATGGCAAAATATGGGAAACGTATTGCCGTAGGAATTGATTGCAAAGACGGCTATGTATATGGACGTGGTTGGCTAGAAGCAAGTCATCTTCATTATTTAGATTTTGCGAAAACATTAGAAAATAAAGGGGTTCAAACCATCATTGTAACAGATATTACAAAAGATGGAACATTGAGTGGTCCTAATGTGGAAATGTTAAAGCAATTAAAGGAAAGTGTTTCTATGGATATTGTCGCTAGTGGTGGTATAAAGGATATTGAAGATATTCAAGCGTTAAAGCAATTAGGACTTTATGCAGCCATTACAGGAAAAGCGATGTATCATAAAACATTGGATTTAAAAAGTGCCATTTCACTATGTAAGGGGGAGTAACATGTATACAAAAAGAATTATTCCTTGCTTAGATGTGAAAGAAGGTAAGGTTGTAAAAGGAGTCAATTTTGTTGGCTTAAAAGATGTTGGGGATCCTGTTGCCTTAGCTAAATCCTATTATGAACAAGGGGCAGATGAAATCGTCTTTTTAGATATTAGTGCAACGAATGAAGGTAGAGATACAATGGTAGAAGTAGTAAAAAAAGTAGCAGAAACGATTTTTATTCCTTTTAGCGTTGGTGGTGGTATTCGCAGTATTGACGATATGCGAAAAATATTAAGAGCAGGAGCAGATAAGATCTCACTTAATTCAGCTGCTGTATTGAATCCACAATTAATTCAAGAAGGTGCCAAGCGATTTGGTTCACAATGTATCATTGTGGCGATTGATGCGAAAAAAAGAGCAGATGAAACAGGGTGGAATGTATATATTAATGGTGGTAGAAAAGATACAGGAATGGATTTGCTTGTATGGGTAAAGCAGGTCGTTGCCTTAGGGGCAGGGGAAATCTTGCTTACTAGTATGGACGCTGATGGCACAAAACAAGGCTTTGATTTAGCTATGTTGAAGGCTGTAAATGAGATAGTAACGATACCACTTATTGCATCAGGAGGTTGTGGAGAAATTAAACATATAGAAGAAGTGTTTACACAAGATGTCGCTGATGCCGCTTTAGCAGCGAGTATTTTTCATTATGGTGAACATAGTGTACAAGCAGTGAAGAAAACTTTGCAAAAAGCAAATATTCCTGTACGATGGTAGGTGAAGAAGATGATTGATGAAAGCGTATTGAAACAGATTGATTTTAGTAAACAAAATGGTTTAGTTCCTTGTATTGTACAAGATGTAAAAAATGATGAAGTCTTGATGCTTGCCTATATGAATAAAGAAAGTTTACAGATTACTTTAGAAAAGGGATTAGCCTGCTACTATTCAAGAAGTCGAAAGGAATTATGGTTAAAAGGGGAAACAAGTGGACATTATCAATATGTAAAAGCCATTGCAGTAGATTGCGATTGTGATACAATATTATTGAAGGTAGTACAAATTGGTGCTGCTTGTCATACAGGAAAACGTTCTTGTTTTTTTACAACATTAATGAAGGAGGAAAACGATAATGGAAAATGAATTACAAGTATTGTATAAAACGATCGTTGCACGCAAAGACAGTGCAGAAGTAGGTTCTTATACAGCGTATTTATATGAAAAAGGAATTGAAAAAATCTTAAAAAAAGTAGGAGAAGAATGCACAGAAGTGATCATTGCCTCAATGAAAGAAAATAATAATAAAGAAGTGGTCAATGAATTGAGTGATTTGTTTTATCACTTATTTGTATTAATGGCAGAAAAGGGAATTTCCTTAGACGATGTGAATGAAGAGTTAAATCGCAGAAGTAAGAAAAGTGGCAATTTAAAGCCAGAACGTAAGCCGATTGAACGTTATTAAGCATATGCAGAAGTTTAATTATCACACACACTGCTATCGTTGTGGACATGCAGTTGGTTATGAGGAAGAATATATGCAAGCTGCCATTCAAGGTGGTTTTCAAATTATTGGCATGAGCGAGCATATGGGTTATGAAGATTGGGATGATAAAAACGAACGTTTATCCTATGCAGAAATTGATGATTATTTAAAGACGATGTATGAGCTTAAAGAAAAATACAAAGATCAAATTCAAGTGCGTGTTGGTTTTGAATGTGAGTATTTTGATGATGCATTAACACATTTAAAAGCAATGCAGAAAAAATGTGATTATCTTATTTGTGGACAACATGCATACAATCGTTTAAATGCTTACTATGATCAAGCACCTTACTTTGAAGATCAGTATATTGAAGTGATGGCAGAACAGGTATGTAAAGGAATCAAAGAAGGATTGTTTAAATATGTGGCTCATCCTGATTACTTTATGTTGAGTCAATGTGATTTTACACCTAAAAAAGCACAAGCAATCGAAAAAATTGCCAAGTGTGCAAAGGCGTATGATGTGGTGTTGGAAATTAATTTAAAAGGGACAAAGTATGGACATAAAACATATGGAAATGTGTATTCCTATTTGTATCCTAATAAGGAAGTATTTAAGATTATAGGGGAAATCGGCACAAAGGTGTGCTTTGGCTATGATGCTCATCATCCAAACATTTTGTTAGATCGTACAAAGG